>JAZDIO010000132.1:0-14559 GCA_043804965.1 Candidatus Firestoneibacteriota bacterium
AAAACTCCTTTCTCAGATAGCTAAAAAAGGTTAGACCCCTGTAGTACCTGCCTGATGCAGCTTAAATTCCTGATCAATTGACCGAGAGTGACAAGTCCCCAAAAACAGCTTATGTTTGCTGCATTATTAATCATTTGACTAAAATATCGTTTGTAATAGTCGGAAGGAAGAGATATATAGATGATAAGATAATAAAAAATTAAAAGAATGTGAGCAACATCTCTCGTTCGTAACGGTTCTTTTCTCGGTCCAATATCATTTGAAAAACCACCCATAATATAGTACAATACTTGAAAATCGGCAACTTAAAACAGGCGGGTATAATATGGAAAACGAGATATTTCAAGAGAGAGCGGAAAAGGTTAAAAAGATTAGGGAATCAGGGGTGAACCCTTATCCTTATAAGTTTGAACCTACAGGGAAGGCTAAAGAACTTACTGAAAAGTACAAAGATCTGGAAATCGGCAAGCATCTGGAAGAGGATATCTATGCGGTTGCCGGCAGGATGATGAGTCTGCGCGAACACGGTAAATCGGCTTTCTGTCATATTAAAGACGGCTCGGGCTTGATTCAGATTTATTTTAAAATGGATCTTCTGGGCGAGAAGCAGTGGGAGCTCTTTAAAAAACTTGATATCGGTGATTTTATCGGGGCAAAGGGAGATATTTTTAAAACCAGGACCGGGGAAGTGACGATTCGGGTCCGCGAGCTTACGCTTCTTTCAAAATCCCTGCTTCCGCTTCCGGAAAAATGGCACGGGCTTAAGGATGTTGAGATCCGTTACCGTCAGAGATATCTGGATATGATCGCAAATCCTGAAGTTAAAGATACTTTCTATACCAGAAGCTGTATTATAAAGCTCATCAGAAAATTCCTTGAAGAAAAAAGTTTTCTTGAAGTGGAAACTCCGATGATGCATTCCATCCCCGGCGGCGCTGCGGCAAAACCGTTTAAAACTTTTCACAATGCGCTCGGCATAGAACTTTTTATGCGCATAGCTCCCGAGTTATATCTGAAAAGGCTTTTAGTCGGCGGGTTTGAGAGGGTGTTTGAGATAAACAGGAACTTCAGGAACGAAGGTATTTCTATTAAGCATAATCCCGAATTTACCATGCTGGAACTTTATCAGGCGTACGCGGATTATAGTGACATGATGAATCTTACCGAAGAGATCTTTGAATATGTTGCAAAAAATATTTTTGGCACGACAAAGATTGTGTACCAGGAAAAAGAAATAGACTTCGCGCGGCCGTGGAAGAGAATTTCCATGGCTGATTCCGTTAAAGAAGCGACGGGTATAGATGCTGCAAATCTCAGCTTTGATGAAATTAAAGCAGCTTGTGCGGCAAAAAATATTGAAACCGCGCCGGTTTCAACCAAAGGCCGGCTTATTAACGAGCTGTTTGAGAAAGTGGTGGAAGCTACTCTTATACAGCCGACCATAATTAAAGATTATCCGGTTGAGGTTTCTCCTCTGGCCAAAAAGAAAAGGGATGACGATATGCTGGTCGAGAGGTTTGAGGCCTTTATCTTCGGCAGGGAAGCTGTAAATGCGTTCTCGGAATTAAATGATCCGCTTGATCAGAAAGAAAGATTTTTAAAACAGGTGGATCATGAAAAAGAAACGGAGCTTAAAAAGGTTGACTATGACTATATTACCGCGCTTGAACATGGAATGCCTCCGGCGGGCGGGCTGGGTATCGGTATCGACCGCCTGGTAATGTTCTTTACGAATTCTCCTTCTATCAGGGACGTGATACTTTTCCCTCAAATGAGGCCCAAAGATGAAACGGGCGTATGACTTTTTTATCAGCCTCCGGTACTTGAGGGCAAGGAATAAACAGGCGTTTTTTTCCGTTATTACTTTTATTTCTTTGGGCGGGATTACCCTGGGTGTTGCCGCTCTTATTATTGTAATAGCCGTTATGAACGGCTTTCAGAAGGACCTTCGCGAGAAAATACTCGGTATAAAATCCCATATTGTTATTTATGATAAAACCTATAGAGCCATCCCTGATTATCAGAGAACCGTTGATATAGTAAGGGCAACGAAAGGCGTAGTCTCGGCGACTCCTTTTGTGTTTTCCCAGGGGATGATGAAAATCGGGTCAACCACCGAAGGTGCCGCTATCTGGGGCGTGGATCCTCTGCAGCAGCCGAAGGTTTGCGGCACGGATACAAGTATCCTCCTTCCTGTCCGGGATAAAAAACCGGGGATTATACTCGGAAAAGAGCTTGCGGCCAGGATATATGCCAGGGTCGGCGATGAGGTGGTGATAATTACCCCTATTTTCAAGACGACTCCGCTTGGCATGATTCCGAAATTTGCAAAATATGAAGTTGTCGGTACTTTTAAATCCGGGATGTACGAGTATGACGCGACCTTTGCCTATGTTTATTTGCACGATGCGCAGCAGCTTTTTGAGATTCCGGGAAGAATCAGCGGCATTGATATTCGGGTTAACGATATCTATAACGTAAAAGAAATAGGCCGGGAGCTTAAAAGCAGTATGGACAGCAATCTCGGGGCCTATGACTGGATGGTGATGAACAAAAACCTTTTTGCGGCATTAAAACTTGAGAAGATTGTTATGGGTATAATGCTTACTTTGATAATTCTCGTGGCTGTCTTTAATGTCCTGAGCAGTTTAATAATGATGGTTATGAGAAAAAGGAAAGATATCGGGGTGCTCCGTACCCTGGGGGTCTCGCAGCGCGGAGTTATGAAAATATTCATATATCAGGGGATGATAATAGGCGCGGTCGGTACATTTTTAGGAGCGGTAATTGGCATTGCGACTTCTTTGTTGCTGAAAAAATACCAGTTTATTAAACTTTCAGGGGAAGTGTATTACATTGATTATATTCCTGTGGAGTTGAAAGTGTTTGATATCGGATTGATAGTCGTAGTTTCGCTGATTCTTAGTTTTATCTCTACTATCTATCCCGCAAAACAGGCGGCAAAGATGGATCCGGTGGATGCGGTGCGCTATGAGTGAAAAAGTGCTTATTGCGAAGGAAATTCATAAGGCTTTTACCCTCGGAGATACAAGCGTAGAGGTGCTTAAAGGGATTGACCTGGAAGTTGAAAAAGGAGAGCTTGTCGCTCTGCTGGGCCCTTCAGGCGCGGGAAAATCCACGCTTTTAAATGTGCTGGGAGGTATTTCAAATCCGACTTTCGGGAATGTTTACCTTAACGGCAGCGACCTTTACAGGATGAACGATACCGAACTTTCTGCAGTGAGAAACCAAAAGATAGGTTTTGTTTTCCAATTCTATAATTTATTGCCTGACTTTACGGCGCTTGAAAATGTGCTGATGCCGGCAATGGTATTGGGAGGGGATGCTGAGGAAAGGGGGAGGGAACTCCTGAACGAACTCGGCCTTGGGAGCCGAATGGCGCATAGGCCGGGAGAGCTTTCCGGCGGAGAGCAGCAGAGGGTCGGGATGGCGCGCGCTTTGATTAACAATCCGGATATCCTGCTTGCGGACGAACCGACGGGCAATCTGGATACTGAAAATGCAAACCTGTTGATAGACTTGTTTGTAAGAATAAATGCAACTAAAAGGCAGACTATTGTTTTAGTTACTCATAACATGGAATTTGCCAAACTCTCCAAAAGAATAATTGAAATGAAAGACGGTAAAGTTGTATAATACCTGAAAGATAAATTCGAAGCATGAAATTCGAAATTCGAAGAAAAAGAAAAACTAATAAAACAATAAAAATAAGAGCAAAATAGTGAGTCTTTTTTGTTTTTAAAGTTTTGAATTTGTTGGTTTGTTTCGAATTCCGAGTTTAGGATTTTAAATTTACTTTAAATGGAGGTTCTATGGGTTCTATCGTTAATTTAAACGGAAAATTTGTTTGTAAGGAAAAAGCCGTTGTTTCTATTTTTGACCACGGTCTTTTGTATGGGGACGGGGTTTTTGAGGGTGTCCGTTCGTATAACGGCAGAATTTTTAAGATGGAAGAGCATATTGAGCGGCTTTATACTTCAGCTAAAGCCATCACAATGACTATTCCGATCTCCAAAGAAAAGATGAAAGCGGAAATTGTGGCTACTGTAAAGAAAAATAAACTCCGCGATGCTTACATTCGTGTGGTGGTTACCAGAGGTGTCGGGGATTTAGGTCTTAATCCTGTAAAATGTCCAAAAGCGTTTTATTTTATCATTGCGGCCAGTATTGCTCTTTATCCTGAGAAATTCTACAAAGAGGGCTTACCCGTTATTTGCGCTTCAACGAGAAGAAATACTCCTGAAGCTCTTAATCCGATGATTAAGTCGCTTAATTATTTAAATAACATTCTTGCGAAAATTGAAGCTAATAATGCCGAAGTGCTGGAAGCTATTATGCTTAACCGTGAAGGCTATGTCGCGGAATGTACGGGTGATAATATCTTTATTGTTAAAAATGACGAGCTTATTACTCCGCCTACTTACATTGGCGCGCTTGAGGGTATCACAAGGGATACGGTAATGGCGCTGGCAAAAGAGCTGGGCTATAAAGCGTCGGAAAAACCTTTTACTATGGCAGATATGTATATTGCAGATGAATGTTTCCTGACCGGTACTGCCGCGGAGGTCATTCCTGTCATTAATGTAGATACAAGAAATATCGGAAACGGAAAACCCGGGCCGATTACAAAGAAACTTATTAAAGCATACAGGGAAATGACCAGGACGCAGGGGACGGAAGTATACTAAAACAAGTCCCTAACGTCTGAAAAGTCTATAAGGTCCATAAGGTAAAAGAAAGAAATTTATAAGAAAGGGCGCTGAAAAGTGCCCTTTTCCTTTTAGACCTCTTCCGTATGCAGCCCATTTTTATTTTGTAGAATTTCTTTTTAATTTCATTTATACTATACATAATCAATTCAAATTAGGTTAGCATTAAAAATAATACTACCTTAATGTAAGACGTTACGGACCTTATGGACTTTTCAGACGTTAGGGATGAATTTCTTATTATAGGCGGGGAATATGAAAAAATTCAATACGGTAGCGATAATCGGAGTCGGGCTTATCGGCGGCGCCTTTGGGATGGCGCTTCGCAGACAAAAACTTGCAGTGAAAGTTATAGGCATCGGCAGGAATGAAGCCAGGCTTAAAAAGGCTGTAAAACTCGAGGCGATAACTGAATATTCCCTGGATTATTGGATTCTCGGAGAAGCAGATCTGGTGTTTCTGGCTACTCCGGTTATTCATATTACGGAGATGCTTGCAAAAATCGGGCCGTACCTTAAAGCAGGAGCTGTAGTTACCGACGGGGGAAGCACAAAGGAGGGTATAGTAAATGCGGCAAACAAATACCTTCCTCTTTATACTTATTTTGTGGGTTCGCACCCGATAGCCGGTTCGGAAAAGAACGGGGTTCAATTTGCCTCTACGGGTCTCTTTAGAGGTTCTGTTTGCGCCGTTACTCCGGATAAGTTGACTGATAAAACTGCGCTTAAAAAAATAACGGGGCTTTGGAAAGCTTTTGGAGCAAAAGTAGTTACTATTACCCCTGGTGAACATGACAGGATTATTGCCGCTACCAGCCACCTTCCTCATTTTGCTGCGGCGGCCCTGGCAGGGAGTGTAATCAGTAAAAATAAGAATCTGCGGTCGCTTATCGGCAAGGGTTTTAAAGATACAACAAGAATAGCGGTTTCAAACCCCGAGGTCTGGGCAGAGATTGCTCTGGCAAATAAAAAAAATGTCTGTAAAAGCATAAAAGCTTTTATCAGAAAAATAACAAAACTTGAAAAGTTTATCAGAAAAGGAAAAACAAAAGAGATTGTCAGGTTGCTTAAGGAAGCAAAAGTAAAGAGGGAGAGCATTTGATGGAATATACAAAAGGGAAGATTAAAAATATTTATGTTCTCAGGTTTAACGACGGAGATGATGTTCTGGAAGGGCTTATTAGGGTTGCTAAACGTGAAAAGATAAAGGCGGGCATTATTCATTTAACGGGCGGGATTAAAAACTGCAAAGTGGTAGCCGGTCCGAAGAAAACCTGCATTCCTCCGGTGCCGGTCTGGCAAAAAATAGATGGCGCTCATGAAGTAGTAGCCTTTGGCACGATGTTTTTAATGGGTAAAGAGCCGAAAGTTCATCTTCACCTCGCTTTGGGCAGAGGAAAGAAGACTTATGTCGGTTGTCTCAGAACCGGCAGCGAAACCTACCTTGTTCTGGAAGGCGTAATCATAGAGCTGGAAACAAAAGTAGTCAGGGAGTATGATAAGAAGTCGGGTTTTAATTTGTTGAAAATAATTAGGTAAAAAAAGAATGGTGCTGGGCTCTAGGCGCTAGGTTTACGTTTTGGAGTTGTAAAATTATATAATAACACCTTAATGTGAGGCGTTATGGACTTTACGGACATTATGAACTTTTGGACGACATTTTTATGAGGTGATATGGAAAAACTCATAGTACATAAGGTAAAAAAACTATCCGGCATTCTCCGTATCCCCGGGGACAAATCCATTTCCCACAGGAGCATTATGTTTGGCTCCTTAGCCAAGGGAAAAACTACCATACGGAACTTTTTGCAGTCAGAGGACTGTCTTTCTACTATGAACAGTTTTAAAAAGATGGGTATTAAGATAGTAAGGAAGGGCGGCAATGTTACTGTATTTGGCAAAGGGCTTTTTGGATTAACAGCGCCCGGGACAATACTGAATGCAAATAATTCCGGAACTACAACACGCCTGATTCTCGGGATTTTGGCAGCTCAGCCGTTTACCTCGAAAATTACCGGAGATAAGTCCCTTTGTAAGCGTCCGATGAGAAGAGTTACGGATCCTCTTCGCCGGATGGGCGCAATAATTACGGGAAAAGACGGAGGTAACTATACTCCTCTTACGATTAGCGGAAGGCATCTTAAAGGGATTGAATTTAAATCGAAAGTAGCAAGCGCGCAGGTAAAATCGGCGGTACTTTTAGCCGGGCTTTATGCCGACGGAAGGACTTGTGTGTCCGAACCTGTAAAATCGCGCGATCATACCGAAAGAATGCTGAAATACTTTGGAATTAAGCTTGATATAAAAGGAAATACGGTCAGCGTAAGGAGCGGGCAGGAGTTAAAAGGCAGAAAAATAGAGGTTCCGGGGGATATTTCTTCGGCGGCTTTTTTTATCGTGGCGGGGCTGATTACGCCAAACTCGAAACTTATCTTGAAAAATGTAGGGATTAATCCGACCAGGACAGGTATAATTGATGCGCTTAAGAAGATGGGGGCAAAGATTAAGATAGTTAATAAGAGAAATATGAAGTTTGAACCGGCAGCGGATTTAATTGTGGAAACGAGTAAATTAAGAGGTACTGTAATAGGCGGTAAGATAATTCCCCGGCTTATTGATGAAATTCCGGTTCTTGCCGTTGCCGCGGCTCTGGCAAAAGGAGAAACCATCTTTCAGGATGCGGCAGAATTAAGGGTGAAAGAAAGCGACAGGATAACGACGCTTTGTACTGAGCTGAATAAATTTGGCGTGAAAACAAAAGAATTGAAAGACGGTTTTATTGTCTGCGGTGATTCAAAACCGAAGGGAGCAAAAAGTATTTCTTATGGCGATCACAGGGTCGCCATGTCTATGGCGGTGCTTGCTCTGGTTTCAGAAGGGAAGTCTGAAATAAAAGACACGGCGTGTATAAAGACTTCATTTCCGGAGTTCTTCAGACTTTTCAATATAATTCAATAAACATAATTTTTATTAGCAAGTACAAATGACAAATTACAAAGGACAGGATAAGGTGTCATATCATATATACCTCAATATATTGTCATTCGTCATTTGTAGTTCGTAATTTTCTGGTATAAGGAGAAATAATATGATAATGAGAATTTTAGCAGGTCTTATAGTCTTTTGTTCTATTTCGTCTGCCCAGATCATAACGGCGGCGCCGGGTTATGAGTTTCCTGACTATGACTCGATTGCGAAAATCGGCGAAACGGTGGAACTTCAAGTGGAAGCAAAAGACGGCATAAAATATGAATGGACCCATGATGGAAACGGCAAATTGGAGCTCCTTCAGGATACTATTAAGGCAAAATGGACGGCTCCTCTTGCTCCGTCAAAAGTTAATCCGGCTTTGATAACAATAACGGCTAAAGATAACACCGGCGCTGTTACCGGTACTTTTGTAAAAAAAGTAGCAGTAATTGGAGGGGAGATTTTTGACCAGCCCCTTCTTTATTTCTGTGACGGACCGGGTTCTGCCAGATTATTCAAGTGTGCGCCGAATCAAGTTAAAGAAACAAGGTATAAGTGGGAGGTCATGCGCGGTACTGAAAGTGTTGCGGTTATTCCGGAAGATATCTCCAAATCCGAAGCGAAATTTAAAACGAGAAAAATAAGCCAGAAGAAGGATGACGTTGAGATAAAGTTGACTTATATCCTTGAAAGCAATAAAGAAAAGAAAATATTCGAGATATCAAAGTGTACTTATGTTAAGATGCCGGTGATTTTAAAGCAGATTTCGCGTGAAAACAGAGTGGATGAAGGGCCTGATATTTACGGTTACAACACGGTGACCAGTTATCAATTGTTGGATCAATTCGACGAGTCTTTGCAGGCGGAAGGGATTGTCGTAACACAGGAAATTACGCTTGTTAAAAATCCTTATATGATTCCGCCAAAATCAATAAAAGTTGATTTTAAACAATATGTTACCGACTGGGAAGGCAAGTTTTCATCAAGGAGATTTGTTGCTACGATAGCGCCGCTCCCCGATAAGTTTGAAGTTGTATATGAGCAGGATCTTTATGTAAATGATGTATGTCTTCTGGAGAAGCTTGATATAGTTTACAGCAAGAACGGAGTTGAAGAAAAAGTTAACAGGGATAGAAAGACCAGGAGACAAAAAATGGAAGAGGTGAGAAAGAAACCGCAGGAGAAGAAAGAGGGCGGCGTAAGGTAATGTTTTCCCTCTGCTTTGTCACTGATAGAAAGCAGCTGGGTCCCGGTTTACGGCTTTCCGAAGTTGTTAAAGCTGCTGTGGCCGGGGGTGCGGATGCTGTGATGCTTCGCGAAAAAGACCTTGAAAACACATCCGAACTCCTTATTCTTGCGAAAAAGATCAGAAAGGCGGCAGGTAAGGCCGCATTTATTGTTAACGGCAGATGTGATATCGCGCTGGCAGTTGAGGCGGACGGATTGCATCTTACCTCTTCTTCAATATCTATAAAAGCCGCCCGGAGAATATTCGGCGGAAAAAAATTGATAGGGAAATCCTGTCATAGCGTGAAAGATGCTGTCAATGCGTGCAAAGAAGGCGCTGATTATATCTTTATCGGTCCCCTATATTTTACAGCCTCGAAAGCAAAATATGGAAAACCGCTTGGGTGCGGTATAATTAAAAAAATAAGAGCAAGAATAAATATCCCGATTATTGGTGTAGGCGGAATAAAAAGAGAGAATACGGAAGAAGTTATAAAATCCGGAGCCGGCGGTATAGCTGTAATTTCCGGGATACTGAAAGCAAAAAAACCAGAAACAAAAGCAGCGCTGTATCGCGGAGTGATTGATGGGTTTAGAAAATAAAAGAAATTATATAAGAGTTCGAGTCAGCATACCTGTAGAAATCACCGAGTCCGGCGGTTCTGCTTTGACAGTAGGGAGGTTTGTTGATTTTTGCGCAGGGGGCGCGAGTATAATAACAAGCAAGTGCTTTCCTTTGGGGACAAAACTCCTGGTCACTTTTGAAGTCGAAGGCGAGAAATATATTCAGATCGCTTCACGGGTTGTACGCTCCAGGCAAAATGCGGAGTTCTGCTCTCTTGGAATAGCTTTTCAAAATCTGACTCCGGTAATGAGCGACAGGTTTGACAGGCTTACAAGAAGGCTGCATTCCCTGAAAGAACGGGGGATGAGAAAAGGGCTGATATAATAAAGTACAAATACAAAATTCGAAACAAGTTTTAAAATGAAACTCTGCGAACCTACGGAGTTTCGCCATAAAAAAGAAGGCGTATGATTATTGAACAATTTAACGGCCTTATATCTTCGGTTATAAAAAACTCCCTTTATTTTGTTGATTACCAGAAAATAAAAATGCGGGAGCTTTTTTATTCCTTAAAGGGGAATGCCAGGATATTTATTGTTACCGAAGCCAACTGGACAGTGCCGATAGCTTGTTTTGGCCTATACTCTCCGATATATATGGTCGCTCTGGGTTTAAGCAAAGTTGAGGTTGGACTTGTAACTTCTCTCGGAATTGCTGTTGCCGCCATCGGGACTATTCTGGGGGCGACCATAGCTGACAGGCTGGGGTACAAAAGAACTATAATGATCTTTGATTCTTTATCCTGGCCTGTTTCGATGCTGATTTTTGCTTTTGCACAGAATATATGGTGGTTTATCGTCGGAACAATAATAAATAATCTTTGCATGATAGTTCTGGGAGCCTGGCAATGTTTGTTTGTTGAAGGCATACCGAAAGACAAGAGAGCAAATATTTATGCTTTTCTGCAGATAATGCTTAACGGTGCGAGCCTTCTTGTTCCACTTGCAGGTATGGTGGTTGACGGTTTTGGTCTTGTTACCGGCTGCAGGATAATGTATTTCATTTCGTCTATATCAATGGGCCTCGGACTTTATTACCGCGGTAAGTATCTGAAAGAAGCAGAAGTAGCAAAGCAAATTGTCAAAGAAAAAAAGAAATATGATTTTGGCGAAGAAGTTAGAAAATTTAAAGAGGCTTTTCTTAACATAAAAGAAAGAAAACAATTATTCTGGTATTGTATTGTTCAGATCCTTGTCGGGTTTGCGCTGGTTATGTGGAATACTTATTACCCGATATTTTTAACCGATGCAAAAGGCCTAGGCCTGGCTGCTTCCGAGATTTCCATTTACCCGTTTATTTTCGCTGTTGTGATGATAAGTATAATCCTTGTTTTTATTCCGCATGTGAAAGAAAATAAGTTTAAAAAGTACCTGGTTTTTGCAACAATGTTTTCTGTGATTAGCGCGCTTCTGTATGTTTTTGCGCCTTCGCATAAGGGTTTTTTCATTGCCGCTGCTTTTATTTTAAACGGTATTTCAATGGCCTTCTTCAGGCCTCTTTCGGATGCCTACAGTATGAATCTGCTCACGGACGCCGAGAGATCAAGGATAGTTTCCGTTTTTAACACCATAATAATACTCTCGATGGTGCCTGCCGCCCCGATAGGGGGATATTTGTACTTGATAAATCCAAGACTAACATTCCTGGTTGTTGCCATTATTTTCACGGTAAGTATTTTAATAATGAAATTTAAATTTACGGAAGAATGAGGTGAAGCAGGGGTCAGGGGTGCTAGGTTCTAGGGGTTGGGAAAGAAAGTACAAAGTTTTATGTTGTAATTGTCCGATTCATCGGGCGCTCAATGAAATTGAGCAACTATGTGAGAAAAGCTTTTATTATATAAATACCATATTAATGTAGTGTCTGCCTTGGTGGATTTCGCAAAGGGTTATGGTTTGATATTTAAACTTTGCTCAACCCGTAACTATTTTTTTAGTAAGTAAAGCAATAGAACCCTTTTGTAAACAAGTTTTAATTTAACAGCAAATACCCATTTTACACTTTATTAAGGCCGGCTTTTATGCTAAAATTAATCCATATGAAAACGTCAGAAATACTTATCTCTAAACTAAAAACCAAGAAAGCTCGGATTGCGGTTATCGGACTCGGGTATGTGGGACTGCCTCTTGCGGTGGAAAAGGCCAAGATGGGATTTTCTGTTGTGGGCTTGGATGTTAATAAAACCCGTGTTGACATGGTGAATAAAGGGGAGTGCTATATTCCTGATGTCGTGGACGGTGCGTTAAGCGAGCTTGTAAAAACCAAGAAGCTTCGCGCTACAATGAACTTTTCGGTGCTTAAGAATGCGGATGCCGTCTGTATCTGTGTCCCTACCCCGCTTGATGCGAACAGAGATCCGGATATTTCCTATATAAAAGCTACTACCAGGCAGGTTGCGAAATATCTTCACAAAGGCCAACTGGTCAGTCTGGAAAGTACAACTTATCCGGGCACTACCGAGGAGATAATGCTTCCCGAACTTGAAAAAACCGGGTTAAAAGCCGGGAAGGATTTCTTTCTTGTGTTTTCACCGGAAAGGGTTGACCCGGGCAATAAGCATTTTAATCTGAAAAACACTCCGAAAGTTATCGGGGGTGTTACAAAAACCTGCAGTGAAGTAGCAAAAAATCTCTATGGGCAGATAATTGACAATATTATGGTAGTATCTTCTCCCAAGGTTGCGGAGATGGAGAAGCTTCTCGAAAATATATACCGTTCGGTAAATATAGCCCTGGTAAACGAACTTGCAATGCTCAGCAAAAAGATGGGCATTGATATGTGGGAAGTTGTGGATGCGGCGGCTACCAAACCTTACGGGTTTATGCCTTTTTATCCCGGCCCAGGTATCGGCGGTCATTGTATTCCGCTTGATCCTGTCTATCTTTCCTGGAAAGCTAAAGAATATGATTTCCGTACGGAGTTTATAGAACTTGCAGCCAAGATAAACGAAAACATGCCGGAGTATGTTGTCCGGCTTGCGGTGGATGCCCTGAACAAGCAGGGGAAGAGTATAAAATCTGCGAAAGTGGTGCTTCTCGGAATGGCCTATAAAAAAGATATAAACGATTGGCGTGAATCCCCTTCGTTTAAACTATTTGAAATATTAAAAAGTTTTAAAGCAAATGTAATATATCACGATCCTTTTATTCCTTCTGTGAAAATTTCAGGCAAGATGGAAAAATCCGTAAAACTGACGGATTCGCTGATCAAATCCGCGGATTGTCTTTTGATAGCGGCTAATCATACCTGCTTTGATTACAAAAAAATGATTAAAAATGCCAGGCTTATTGTAGACACCAGAGGTGCCACCAGAAAGTTTGGTAAATTCAAAAATGTGGAAGTCCTATGAAAGAAATATTTACGCTTGTAGAAGCGGACGGCAGGAAAGCAAAGCTGGGAAAGGGTGTCAAGATCGGCTACAATTCGGTAATCTATCCCGAGGTGGAGCTTAAAGACAATGTTGTTATCGGCGATAATTGTATTATTGGAAAAACCGCTGAAAGAGCCAAGACCTCAACGCTAAAAAAAGAAAAGTTTTCTCCGCTTGTTATCGGGGAAGGAACGACTGTCTGCGCCGGAGCTATAATCTGCGCCGGAACTACTATCGGCAAGGATACTCTTGTAGGTGACGGCGCTTTTATCCGTGAAAAATGCGCCATAGGCAATAAATGCCTTGTCGGGCGCGGAGTAACAGTTGAGAATGATACGAAAATAGGAAATAACGTAAAGATGCAGGCGCACGCTTATGTGACCGCCTGGATGACTATAGAAGATAATGTTTTTATAGCTCCCTGCGTTACCACCACTAATGACAATTTTATGGGGCGGACCGAAAAAAGGTTTGCCCTTAAAAAAGGCGCTACAATAAAGAAAGGCGCAAGAGTAGGCGCGAATGCGATACTCCTTCCCGGTATTACCATAGGCAAAGAAGCGTTCGTAGCCGCAGGTTCAATAGTAACAAAAGATGTCCCGGATTATAAGCTGGTAAAGGGTGTCCCGGCAAAGGTCATCAGAGACGTGCCGAAGGAAGAATGGAGCGAGTAATCAATATAGGTACAAAGGACAAATGACGAAGGACAATATATTGTAATTTTGTCATTCGTAATTTGTAATTTCTTTATCAAGGAGCTATATGAATGTCCCATTGATAGATTTAAAAGCGCAATACCAGAACATTAAGGGCGAATTAAACAATGCGGTAGAGGCAGTTTTTGCAAGCGGTTGTTTTATCCTCGGGCCGGAGGTAACAAAGCTGGAAGAGGAGATAGCGAGGTTTTTTGGTTCTAAATACGCCATAGGCGTGAATTCCGGAACTGACGCGCTTTTTCTTTCCGTGAAAGCTCTTGGAATAAATGAAGGCGCCGAAGTTATTGTGCCTGCTTTTTCCTTTTTTGCCACCGCCGGAACGGTGACTTTAGCTGGAGCAAAAGCAGTATTTACCGATATTCGTCCGGACACTTACAATATTAATGTAAAGCAGCTTGAAGAAAAAATAACTCCAAAAACAAAGGCAATAATGACCGTGCAATTGTTTGGACAGCCTTCCGAGATGGATCAAATAATGTATATTGCCGGCAAGCACAAGCTTAAGGTGATAGCAGACTGCGCGCAGTCCATAGGCGCGGAATACTGCGGGAAAAGATCTGGAACTATAGGGGATATCGGCTGTTTGAGTTTCTTTCCGACAAAAAACCTGGGCTGCGCCGGTGATGGAGGGATGGTTCTTACCGATAATGAAGAATATGCCAATGCGGTAAAACTCCTTCGAGCTCACGGCTCTCCAAAAAAATATATTCATTCCGGGATCGGAATAAACAGCCGCCTTGATGAAATTCAAGCTGCGATTATACGTGTAAAATTAAAATATATTCAGGCCTGGAACGAAAAACGGAGAAAAAACGCAAAATTCTATAATGCCAACCTGAAAGGCGTCGTAACTCCTTTTGAACAGGATTTTGTAAAGCATGTCTATCATCAATATACCGTCCGGGTGGAAAACGGAAAGAGA
>JAZDIO010000133.1:0-6992 GCA_043804965.1 Candidatus Firestoneibacteriota bacterium
TTCCAGAAAAAAAGCATGGGAATATTACTTTTTCATCGATATGTCCGGACATGTGGAAGATTTAAAAGTAAAAAAAGCGCTTGCCGCGCTTCAAAAAGAGTGTCAATATTTCAAAGTGCTGGGGGCGTATCCGGCGGAGAAGAATTAAGAAAAGCAAGTACGAAGTACAAATTACGAAGGACAATAGAAAGTAAACGGATTAAAACCTCCGTTGATTTAAGAGTTTTGAAAAATATGACGAAGGTTTTTCTTCGCCTAAAAGGAGGCATCATGATCCAAAAGATAGATATTCACCTTCATCCGATAGGGGGTGATTCCAAAATGGAAAAGTATTTGAGAATAATGGACAAGCACAATGTTATCGCCGGTCTTGTTCACGGCTACCCTGTCGCAGGCTGGGATTGGGGCTTGGCTGATCCCAATGAAGCTGTGGTTGAAGCTGTGAAAGCGCATCCGAAAAGATTTTTTGGTACGGTTTCCGTGGATTTTTCCAAAGGAATTGATAAAACGTTGGATTTAATAAGAAAATTTGGAGATAAAGGACTTATCGGGATAAAACTTTTTCCAAATTTAGGCTTTGATCCGAATGAGGAGAAATATGAACCTATTTGGCAGGAAGTTGAGAAGAGAAAAATGCTGGTTTTTTCACATTGCGGCTGGATAATACCTAATAAAAAGGATCCGTCCATGAGATTGGAATCTGTGGGCGGAGCGAGCCCGTTCCATTTTGAGGTGCCTGCCAGAAGGCATCCCGGTATTAATTTTGTATTCGCTCACTTTGGCGGCGGGGCAACGTATCTTGAAACGCTGGTGCTTACCTCAAGGCTGAAAAATACGTTTGCCGATACTTGTCCCGGCTGGGGAAGATGGGTTTTTGAGAATAATATGCCCGGTCTAAAGTCGATGTTTCGAACCCAGTTGATGTACGGGACTGATAACGCCGGAGAAAACTACGGTCTGGATGATGTCTGGTGGACTGAAAAACTGACTTCACTGGGTTTTACGTATAAGGACCTTCAGTTGTATTTTTATGTAAACGCGTATAAGATACTGGGAATCACATAAAGATAATGAAGAATTACAAATGATGAATGATAATATATTGTAAACGGATGAAAACCTCCGTTGATTTAAGAGTTTTAAAAAATATGGCGAAGGGTTTTCTTCGCCTTCATTAATAGTTATGGGGGGTTTTATGAAAAACATATTAGTAATACACGGACCAAATCTTAACCTCTTGGGCAGGCGGGAGCCGGATGTGTACGGAAAAGTAACTCTCGAATCAATCAATAAAGAATTAAAAGCTCTGGCAAAAAAAAACAGGGTCGGAATAAAAATATTCCAGACAAATACTGAAGGCGAGATTGTAGATATCATTCAGAAAGAAGGAGAATCCTGGGCGGATGCTCTGGTGATTAATCCGGCGGCTTATACCCATACAAGCGTAGCCATAAGAGAAGCCATATCTGCTGTAAAGATACCGGCAATTGAGGTCCATCTTTCCAATATTTTTAAGCGTGAAGAATTCAGGCATAAATCCTATATCTCTCCTGTTTCCGCCGGCGGAGTTTTTGGTTTCGGGAAGGACAGCTATATTCTCGGATTTCTTGCTGCTGTAAATATATCTAAAACCAAAAGGTAAACTGCGTGGAAAAGATTTTGCGTCGGGCAATTCTTGTTCTCCTGTTTATGGTTCCTCTTTGTTCTCCGGAGTGGTTCCCTTATCTTAATCTGATTTATCCGATCCTTGTTGTATCTGTTTTTGTCGTTTTTATAGTTGACCGTATTTTTATTGCAAAAGAAGGGCATGTCTCTTCTAGAATGATTTTACCTTCAATATTTCTTTTTTCTGCTTTTGTTGTTTCAGCTGTTTTTTCAAAGGCGGTTACTTTTAATCTGATAGATATCCGTATTATTTATTCCCTGCTGCTCTTTATTATCTCTATAAATGTTTTTACTTCAGCTTCGGACAGGAATAAAGCGGCTTTGGTCCTGCTTGGCGGCGCGGTATTTACAGCCGGCTTTGCTTTTTATCAGAAATTTACGGGACTTTCGGATATGGCGATTTATCTTGAAAAGCATAAAGAAATTGCCTCCAATTCAATAGTTTATCGGGAATTCCTTAAAAATATAGGTTCCGGAAGGGTGTTCTCCACCTTTTTAAATGCAAATGTTTTTTCCGGCTATCTTGCAATGGTCTTACCTGTTGTCCTGGGTGTTTTTCTTTCAAAGGTAGGAACCGCTGTGACTGCTGCTGCGAAGAGCAAAGACCTGGCCATCGGGATAGGAACGGGGTTGGTTGTTGTCATTTTACTGGCTGCACTTGCGTTTACCCGTTCCGTCGGGGGGATGGCAGCTCTTTTAGCAGCTCTTTTAGTTTTTCTTTTATCGGTCATAAAAGAAAAGAAAAGAATACTGCTGGGAAGCTGTGTCTTAGCTGCTGTTTGTTCCGGTACCGTTCTGTTTCTCCGTCCGGATATCTTAGACTTTTCCAGAGCGGATAATTCCATCCTTAACAGGTTTGGTTATTTTAGTGAGGCCGTAAGAATGTTTGCCGGGCATCCGTTCCTCGGGAGCGGAGTAAATACTTACGGTTTTCTGGCTGCAGACGGGGTCAAATATCCGCATAACTGGTATTTGCAGACTTTATCCGAGACGGGTATCCTGGGTTTTTTTGCCCTTATTTTATTTATCTATGTGCTGGTTAAGGAAAGTATAGGAACTCTGGCAAAAATGCAGGGAAATGAAAAGTTAATTTTTGCCGGCTTGTTCTCGGGATTTTGCGGATTCTTGTTCCATAATCTTTTTGATATAGACAGTAATTTCTGGCAGAATTCCTTGCTTGCTTTTACCCTGGCGGGGATACTTGCTTCCGGTTTTAAGTCCAATACTAAAGAAAAAAAATCTCCGGTTCTTTCTCCTGCGTTAAACGGGTTTTTAAGCCGCAATTATTCCTTTATCGTCTCCGCGGCGCTTATGGCGGGGGCAATAATACTTTCCCCAAGCCGTTTTGAAAATGAAGCCCTGGTCATATTTGTGTTTTTAAGCGCGCTCCTTTTTCTTCTGGTTGTTTCCGCGGAAAACAAGTTTGTTAAAACAAAACTGGATTTGTATATCCCGGTCCTGCTTTTCACCTGTTTTGTCTCGCTGCTTGTTTCGGTTAACAGATTTGCTTCTTTTCAGGCCGTATATCTGCTGCTTGGATGCGTAATGCTCTTTTACCCCACCGTAAATAAAATAAATAAAGCTAAGGATGCGGAAGTTTTCTCTTTCCTTATCGCCCTGGGATGTTCACTTGTTTCTCTTGCCGGTATGGTCCAGTATTTATGGTTTGAAGCAGAAAGAGTGGACGCTTTCTTTCCCAATCCGAACTTGCTTGGAGGCTTTCTTGCTGCCGGGACAGGCTTTTTGCTTTACCAGCTCCTGAGTAAGAAAGGACCAATACGGATATTTTATGCGGTTAGCGCGGTTCTTTCTCTCATCTGTCTTCTTCTGACAAAATCGCGAGGTGCTTTATTGGCCTTTGGAGTCATTGTAATATTCTTCCTGTTCGCTCTGGAAATTTTAAAGAAAAAGGGAGCGGTGAAAGAATCCGTGAGATTCCGGACTACGGTGTGTATACTTCTGGGACTCGGTATCCTGAGCACACCGTTAAACCCTGTTGTAAAAAGGGCTGTTAGGGCAGGGATACAGGACGATGCGGCGTATTCCAGGGGTAAAATGGCTGTTAGTGCTTATAAACTGTTTAAAGACCGTCCTTTCCTCGGTTACGGGCTGAATACCTTTAAAGATGCAGCCCCAAAATACCGGTTTCCTGAAGGCGGGACGATAGGGAATTATACCAGGGTGGCGCATCATGCTCATAATGAATACCTGCAAACGATGGCAGAACTGGGGATTACCGGAGCGGTTTTAATCTTAGTATTTCTTTTTATTCTTGTCAGGCGTTTTTTAACTGTTATAAAAAGCACAGAGGATAAGGAAAAAATATTTACGGCCTTCGCTGTTTTTACTTCTCTTATCGGATTGCTGGCGCAGGCTCTGGTGGATTTTAATTTCCACTGTCTGCCGACGCTCGTTTTCTTTGTGTTTCTTACGGGCCTGCTTTTTTCCGGGTATCTCAGTGACGGGAAAAACCTTGTAATAAAAAAACCGCATTATGCGAAATTTATGATTTATGTCGCGTTTCTTGTTGTCCTGCTTTTACTTTCTTCAGGGATGTCGTATCTTTCTGCTTATTTTTTCAGGGCAAAAGCTTTAAGTGCGGGGGCTTATGAGAAAAATATGAAGCTTTCGGTTTTCCTGAATCCCCTGTTTGCGGACGGCTATGCCGAAATAGGCAGAATTTACAGATATAACTGTTTGAATACAAAAGATAATAAACTGTTCTTTGAATCAGAAAAGAATTTCAAAGAGGCGATAAGAAAAAATTCCCAAAATGCGGTGTATCATAAAAATCTGGGACTTTTGTACTTTTACTCCGGCTGTCCGTCGCTGGCTCTGCAGGAGTATGCGGCTGCGATCAGGAAAAGTCCGTATGATGTATTTTTGAAGGCTGAAATTGCGGGAATCTGTTTTTTTGACGGGAAGTATGAACAGGCGGAGAAGTACGCAAGAGAGGCTGTAAATCTTGAACCGAATTTCGCGGGAGTTCACGGGATGCTTTCCGATATATATCTGAAAATGAAAAATACTAAAGCCTCTGAGTATGAAAAACAGACGGCGGTCCGGATTCACGGGAAGTATAAAGATATTGCGGTTATTGACTATGAAAAAATGCTTGTTTCTCTGGGCGGAAAAAAATGAAAGTATCCGCGGTGATAATTAATCATAACGGTTCTGAGTTCCTGGAGAAATGTGTCAATTCCGTGCTGGGCCAGTCGCTGAAACCCGTTGAAGTTATGATAATTGACTCCTGTTCAACCGATTCCTCCGGGGATATTATTGCAAAATATGGCGGTTTGAAGGTGAAAATATTAAACAATAATATCGGCTTTGCCGCCGCGGCAAATATGGGGATACGGGAGACCTCCGGAGATTATGTTTTGATATTAAACTCCGACACCTGCCTGAAAGACGACTTTCTTCTGAAATTAAGTGAAGCGGCAGAAAAGCTGGATAACTCTTACGGGATGCTTTCCGGCAAACTGCTTAGAATGCAGGAGGAATCAATAGTGGATTCGGCAGGGCAGTTTATAAGACGCACGCTCCGCCCCATTGAGAGAAATTACGGAAAGGACGATAAAGTGTATCCTTCCGGGCAGTGTTTCTTCCCTTGCGGAGCAGTCATGCTCTTAAAAAGAAAGATGCTTGAAAACGTTAAATTTGAAGAAGAATATTTTGATGAAGATTTCTTTATGTATTTTGAGGATTTTGACCTGGGGTTTCGGGCAAATGCTCTCGGTTGGAAATGCTGCTATGAATCATCTGCAATAGCATTCCACTTCAGAGGCGGGAGTGACGGTAAAAAAGGAAGTAAGATATTTCTCTTCAGAAAGAAAAGTTTGGAGCTAAAACGCCATCTGCTGGCAAACAGGTATTTGGTCCTCACCAAGAACGCTCCAGCCGGTTTAATCATTCGACATCTTCCGTATATCCTTATATATGAACTATTTTTTTGGATTTATCTTCTTATATTTGATATAAGAGTAATATCCGGGATGAAGAAGTTTTTTAAGCTTAGAAGCAGAATGAAAGAAAAGGGAAAGATTGTCAGGATAAAAATTATGAAAGCGGAGGTTAAAAAATGGATTATTTAGGTTACGCTGTAATATTATTCAGCGCTTTTATTCTTTCCCTGGGTTTTGTCCCTCTGGCTGCTTATTTTGCCCGAAAGTACGAGATTATGGATAAGCCTGATAATAACCTCAAAAAACATGATAAGGCGGTTCCCTACCTGGGCGGTGTTGCGATATTCCTGGCTTTCTTTTTTACTCTGGTTGCCAACCAGCTGATCGAGTATCATAGCCTGCGGGGTTTGGTCGGGCTTATTCTTGCCGGAAGCATGATATTTGCGCTTGGCCTTGTCGATGACATTAAAAAACTTTCGGTTCCCCTTAAATTTAGCGTTCAGATCCTTGCCGCCGTTACGCTGATAATATTTGGTATTAAAGTGCAGTTTCTGGGCAATGAATTCTTGAATATTGCTGTGACAATTATATGGGTCGTCGGTATAACGAATGCGTTTAACCTTTTGGATATAATGGACGGGCTTTCTTCCGGTATAGCGGTCATTGCGGCTCTTACCTATTTTGTCCTTGGTGTGGACGCGGGTAAATTATTTTCCCCTCTCGCCGCTCTTGCCCTGGCAGGCTCCTGTCTTGGTTTTTTATATTATAATTTTCCTCCTGCAAAAATATTCATGGGGGATGCGGGAAGCCTCTTTCTCGGCTTTATGCTGGCAACACTTTCTCTTACTGAAAGCTATACCAATATAAATAATCTCGCGGTTCTTACCCCTGTAATAATTCTCGGAGTCCCTATATTCGACACCATTTTTGTAATGTGGATGAGGGTAAAACAGGGGAAACCTTTCTATTTCGGAAGCCCTGATCATTTTCCTCTGCGCCTGAAACGCTCCGGCATGCCTGAAAAACAAGTGATTACGGTAGTATATTCCGCCGGCTTTGCCTTGGCCGTAGTCGCCTACGTAGCCACAAAGCTCCCCGCTGTTCAGGCGGGAACGCTTTACGGCATTGTATTTGCCTGTGCCATATTTTTGGGGGTTAGGCTGAGCCGGATGAAGTAAAAAATACAATACAAACGAAATCTGATAAGTTTTAGGGAGAATGTAAATGAAAATATTGAAATGTCTGCTTGCCGGTGCCGGGTTGCTGAAAGGCAAGCAAGAAAGTCTCTAAGCCTATAAAAGCTGGAATTGAAAAGACGCTGATTGCCGCCGGTGCACTAATAGACAAAAAAGGCGTGATCGTGAGCGGCAAGCTGGTGACCTATTCTGCTTCGGATACCCGTTCAATCATAAATCTTTCCAC
>JAZDIO010000134.1:0-4596 GCA_043804965.1 Candidatus Firestoneibacteriota bacterium
GGAGGCAGGGAATTGATTCAAAGGAAAGCCTGGAGGCTGTGATTCTTGCCCGGGTAAAATCAGAGCTGGATTTGACGCCTGAACAGGCGGGGAAGTTTGTCGAAAACTTTTATAAAGCGGAAGAAGTAAAAAAAGAATATACAAAGAAAAAAATAGGAGCCCTTCAAGAGTTGAAGAAAGCTTTGGATTCCGAAAAGCTTGATGAAGGTGCTTTGAATTCGCTTGTGGAAGACTGCAGCAGGCTTGATAGAGAGCAAATGGAGAGAGTGAAGGAAGCTAAAGACCGAAATATGTCTATGCTGACGGTTAAACAAAAAGCGAAATTAGTAATAATGGAAAGCAGAATGCAAGGGGCTCTTAATCCCCATATGCGCAAAATGATGAAAGACGAAAATCGCAGCGATAAAAAGGAAAGAAGAGAAGAACGTAAACAAGGGCCAAAATAATTATTTAGTATAAAAAAGGGGGCTGTTTAAACGGTTCCCTTTTTTGTTGTTTTTTCTTCGTATTCGACTCCCCATATTTCTTTGGCGTATTCCTTTATGGTCCTGTCGGAAGAAAACTTTCCGGACTTTGCGGCATTTATTATGGATTTTTTTGCCCAGTTTTCTTTATCCGAGTAAAGGGCTGATACGGCCTCCTGCGCTTTTTCGTACTGGTCAAAGTCCGCGCAGATAAAAAACCTGTCATGATTCAGGATGGAATTAATTAGCGGATCGAAAAGCCCGAACTCCTGGAATGAAAAATAGTTGTTGCGAAGAAGATTAAAGACTTCTGTGAGCCCGGCGGAACAGCGGATGAACTCTCCTATGTCGTAGCCCTGTTTCTTTAAGGCCTCAAGTTCTTCTACTTTCCTGCCGAAGATAAATATATTGTCTTCGCCGGCTTCTTTGGCTATTTCGATATTTGCGCCGTCCCAGGTGGCTATAGTCAGGGCTCCGTTCATCATGAACTTCATGCAGCCGGTACCGGAGGCCTCTGTCCCGGCGGTGGAAATCTGCTCTGACAGGTCGCTGGCCGGAAATATCTTTTGTGCCAGAGAAACCCGATAGTCTTCCAGAAAAACTATTTTTATCCTGCCTTTTATTTCCTTATCATTGTTTATTACAGCCGCTATGCTGTTTATGAATTTTATCGTCAATTTTGCCAGGGCATATCCCGGAGCGGCTTTGCCCCCAAAGATAAATGTTCTGGGCGCATAATTAAATTCCTGCTGCTTTTTTATTTTCAAATACTGCGAAATTATATAAAAACAAAGCAAGGCCTGTCTTTTATATTCGTGTATTCTTTTTATCTGCACATCAAAGATAGAATCAGGGTCCACCTTGATATTATTATGTTTCATTATGTAATTGGAAAGGTCAACTTTGTTTGCTCTCTTTATTATTTGCCATTGTTTTACAAAGGAAGGGTTATCTTGCTGGGGCAAGAGCTTTTCCAGTTCATAAAGGTTGGTGTTCCATTTAGTTCCCAGAGTTTCAGTAATAAGCTTTGCAAGTCTTGGGTTTGATTCCAGGAGCCATCTTCTTTGAGTTATACCATTTGTCATATTTGTGAATTTTTTGGGAAACATCTCGTAAAAATCCCTGAATACGTAGCTTTTGAGGAGTTCGGAGTGGAGTTCTGAAACTCCGTTTACCTTGTGGCTGCAGACAATGCAAAGAAAGGCCATGCGGACTAAATCCGGATTAGATTCTTCGATTAAGGACATTCTTTCTGCTTTACCTTCGTCTTCCGGATATTTTTTTCTTACTGCGGCAAGGAAATCCGCATTAATCTCATAAATTATCTGCAAATGCCTGGGGAGCAGTTTACCGAACAGATCCACAGACCATTTTTCTATTGCTTCGGGCATAACCGTATGGTTGGTATAGGCAAATACCTGTTGTACTATTTCGAGCGCTTTATCCCAGACGACAAATTCTTCGTCGATAAGGATCCTCATCAGCTCTGCTATGGCAAGCGCCGGATGAGTGTCATTGAGCTGGATGGCCGTAAAATCCCCCAGCCGTGCAATATCTTTATTTTCTTTTTTGTACCGCCTTATAATATCCGCGATGGAGGAAGCGGTCAGGAAGTACTCCTGTTTTAAGCGGAGTTCTCTTCCCTTGTAGAAGTCATCATTCGGATAAAGGACTTTTGAAATATTCTCGGAAGTAACTTTGTTGTATACCGCCCGCTCGTAATCGCCGTAATTAAAATGGTTAAAATTGAAATCTTCCGTGCTTCTTCCTGCCCAGAGGCGCAGGGTATTAACTTTGTCGTTTTTATACCCCGGAATGGGAATATCGTAAGGCATGGCGAGGACATCTTCCGTGTCTACCCACTTTGCGGAAAGTTTGGCGTTATTCTGCGACATGAGAGCTTTACCGTAAAATTTTATAGTTACGCAATTTTCAGGCCGTACAAATTCCCACGGATTTTCTCTTTTCAGCCATTCATCGGGGTATTCTACCTGATTACCGTTTATTATCTTTTGTTTGAAAATCCCGTAGTCATACCTTATTCCGTAGCCGTGGGCAGGAATTCCGAGTGTTGCCATAGAGTCAAGAAAACAAGCGGCAAGCCTTCCCAGCCCGCCGTTTCCCAGCCCGGCATCCGCCTCCTGTTCTTCAAGTTCTTCAATATTTAAAGAAAGCTTTTTTAAGGCTTCCTTAGTAATGCTGTCCAGATCAAGATTAATCATATAACTACCAAGGAGCCGTCCTATCAGAAACTCCATAGAGAGGTAGTAAACCCTTTTTAAATTCTTGTTGTGATATTCTTTCTGAGTTTCCAGCCATTTTTCGACCAAACGGTCTCTGATTGCCATGGCTAAAGATTTAAAATTGTCGTATTCCGTGGCGGTATATTTATCTTTTGCCAGAGTGTATTGCCTGTTGTACAAGAAAGAAGTTCCGATACTTTCTGCGGTAAGCGGTTTTTTCTTTGTGATCCAGAGTTCAGGTGTATGAGCGTGCTCGTTTTTCATAAAAACCCCTCGTTTTTTGATAGAATTTATCAAGTATTAATAGATTATACAGGTATAACAAGGTAAAATCAAGGCGGACGTTGGCCTGTTAGAAATTCCTCAAGAAGGTAGTAAGGAAGAAAAAGAAAATAACCGGCTGAATGGGTATAGAAGGGTGCCAGGCACCCAAAGTGAGTGCCGCCATATAAATATTCATATAGAGCAACGCTTTCTGGGTGCCTGGCACCCTTACTGGCATTTTTTGTAGTTGAGTAAAAAATGCTATTTAAGAGTGACTGTTTTTTTTGCGCAAGCTAAACGCCAAAATGCTCCTGCCAAATATGTCCCGAGTCGGTGTCGTTTATGGCTAGTATGCCGCTGATCTAAAACTTGCGGAGACCATGACAAAACTTAAAGAAATAATCACTCCGCTTTTAAGTGGTTTGAACTATAAAAATATCGGAAATATTTTAGTGCAAAAGCGAATGAAAAAGTTTACAATACTCCTATGACGGGCGAGATTAAAGAGAAAAAAATACACGGACAGCTTAAAGCCATGCTGGACAGCCTGATAGAGGGCGTTGTTGTACTGGATATTTCCGGCAGGATAACTCTTGTTAACAGGGCTTTTGAGGAGATGTTTGAAATAAGGGAAGATCAGGCAGCCGGACATGCATTAATAGAGGCGGTTAGAAACCCTGAATTAGATTCTTTTTTAAAGGATGCTCTGGAGACGCAGAGGACCAGGGAAATTGAACTTGAGATGATTACTCCTGTGGAGCGCATTTTCAAAATACGGGCCGCTTTTTTTGGAAAAGAAGAAGAAGGAAAGACAGGCCTTCTTGCTGTTTTTTATGACGTTACGGAAATACGCAAGCTCGAAAGGGCGAAGACCGAGTTTGTTGCTAATGTTTCGCATGAGTTAAGAACTCCCCTGGCTTCCATAAAAGGGTTTACAGAGACCCTGCTTGAAGGCGCTTTAGACGATAAAAAGAATAATCGGAAGTTTCTCGGCATTATACAGGAGAATGTAAACCGCCTGGACAGGTTAATCGGCGATATACTGGAATTATCAAAAATGGAGCCTGTTCAGCTTAAACCGGTTAAGGAGTTTCTGAATATTAAAGAAGTGATTGAAAAGACCGTGGAAATACTGAGGCCTGCCTGGAAAAAGAAGAATATAAAAGTTGAAGTAAGAATACCGGTAAACTTTCCTCAGGCCTGCGCGAATAAAGATATGCTTGAACAGGTGTTTATTAATTTAATGGATAATGCTTTGAAATTCAACAAGGAAGGCGGTTCCCTTATTGTTGAAGCAGAAGAAACTCCCGGCGCGATAAAAGTGTCTGTTAAAGATACCGGTTTAGGCATTCCTGAGCAGGACCAATTCAGAATATTTGAAAGATTTTACCGTGTAGATAAAGGAAGGTCCCGGGAGCTTGGAGGAACCGGGCTCGGGCTTTCAATAGTAAAGCATATAATAGAGTTGCATGGAGGGACTGTAGACGTGGAAAGCAAAATCAATGAAGGTTCAATATTTTACTTCAATCTCCCAAAGGTATAATCATGGTAAAAGAAAAAATACTTATAGTTGATGACGAGAAAGATATAGTTGAGCTTGTAAAATACCATATCGAAAAAAGCGG
>JAZDIO010000135.1:0-12634 GCA_043804965.1 Candidatus Firestoneibacteriota bacterium
GGAATGGATCCAAAAACCGCGGGCAAAATGCTTTTTGAACTCGGCCTGGGCGGTGTGGATGTTATCAAGGACGACGAGCTCCTTGCAGATCCCGCTTTCTGCACGGTAGAAGAGAGGCTGGAAGAATGTTTGAAAGCGTGCGCTAAAGTCCATAAAGAAACCGGAAGAAAAGTTCTCTACGCGCTGAATATTACGAATAACTTTGATGTAATGTTTAAAAAAGCAAAAGACGCGGTAAAAGCCGGGGCCAACTGCCTTATGGTAAATGTTTTTACCGTCTCTTATTCCGGAATGTCGGTTCTCGCAGAAGACCCGGCAATTAATGTACCGATACTTTCGCATCCGGATTTTGGAGGCGCACTCTTTGGTTCGCCTTACTATGGACTTGGTTCAAACCTTGTACTTGGCAAGTTAAACAGGCTTGCAGGCGGAGATATGGCCATTTATCCTTCTCATCTCGGAAAAGTGCCGATGGTAAAAGAAAGGGTTATCAGAATCGGGCAGGAGCTCACCTCGCCCTTCTACCATATTAAGAGAGTATGGCCGGGCCCGTCCGCAGGTATGTACCCCGGAATTGTACCGCAATTGATTGAGGATTTCGGGAACGATGTAATTGTAGGCGCAGGAGGAGGTATTCACGCGCATCCTATGGGTATTGTTGCCGGGGCAAAAGCCTTTCATCAGGCAATAGAAGCTGTCAATAAAAAGATCCCGCTTAAAAAAGCCGCCGAAAAACATAAAGAATTAAAAGTAGCCTTAGACAAGTGGGGAACGCCGGAGACAGCTTGCAATTATTCGCTTACAAAGTAAGCGAATAATAAATTCAAAACACGAAACTTGAAATTCGAAACAAAAAAGGAAAGAAGGGCAAATCCAAAAAAAGAAGATTAATTAAAAGGATGTGCTTGGTTTTATTTTAGTACTTATTTTAGAATTTATTTTTTTATTATTTTGTTTCGAATTTCGAGTTCGAGTTTAGAATTTAGTGCTTATTTCTTATAGGAGAACCCATGATCAAATTCACCGAGCCTTTAAGCAAGCTTATAAACGACCCTAAAAAGTTCACCAAGCATCTTAAATTCCCTAAACCGGATAAAATACGTATCTATGACGATACCCTCCGCGACGGCGAACAGATGCCGGGGGTTATCTTCTCTCCGGAACAAAAACTCCGTCTTGCAAAGCTTCTTTCAAAAATGGGCATTCATACAATGGATGTCGCCTTTCCGGTAAACGGAGAAACGGATCAGAAAGCTCTTAAACTTTGCGTGCAGGCGCAAAAGAAAGGCGAAATAAAAAAAAATGTCGAGATACTTGCAATGTGCCGGAGTAACACCAAAGATATTGATATCGTTATCGACACACTCGCGGAGATTGGCGCAAAGCCGGATGATGTTTCCATTCTCGTCCTCTCCACCATCTCCGACCTTCATATAAAGTACAAGCTCGGAAGAACTCTTTTAAAAAGAGAAGGTAAATCTGAAAAAGACTGGATGAAAACTCCGCTCGAATTTTACAGGGAAGCAAATACAAACCTGATCTGTGATGCTATTAAATACGGGAAATCAAAAGGTATAAGCAGAATTGAATTTGCCTCGGAAGATTCGTCAAGAGGAAATATAGAATACGGCGTAAAATGGGCAAAAGCCTGCGTAAAAGCCGGCGGAACAAGAATGTGTTTCTCAGATACCTGCGGGGTCTTCACTCCTGAATCAGTTGATTATTATATTCCCAAGATGGTAAAAGCCCTTGACGGTGTTCCAATGACTGCGCATTTCCATAATGACTTTGGCATGAGCGCATTAAACACGGTCCACGCGATGAGCCATGGGGCTTCTTATATGGGAGTAACCGCAAACGGCATAGGTGAAAGAGCCGGTAACACTTCCTTACATCAGACAGTTATGATCTTGAAAGACCTTTACGGAATAGAGATTCCCGGCTTCAGGTACGATATGCTTCACGAACTAAGACAGGAAGTAGAAAAGGCCTCGGGCATCTGCATCCCGCCGCATGAACCTATTATCGGCGAAGGCGTTTTTGCGCATGAGTCAGGCATTCATACAGCCGGTATACTTATCCACCCCGCTATCTATCAGGTAATCAGAGAAGAGGAAGTCGGAGGGAAAAGACGTTTCGTATTCGGCAAACACAGCGGCGCCGGCGCAGTAGAAGACGTTCTGAAACAAAATGAAGCGTTGTTAAAGTCCAAAGGCATCGAGATCACCAACGAGTTGATCATGAAAGCCCTTAAAAAAGTAAAAGCCCTCCGCGAATCCACCGCCAGGGACTACCAGGACATAGTTGATGACTACTACAAGAAGTATAAAAATCTGGGCGTTTCGGAAGAACAACTTTTGGAAATGGTGTTGAAGGGATTGTAATGTTGTAGTTGTATTGATAAATATTAAGGCAATCTCGTAATTGAGCATGGCCGGGAAGGCCGAGTAGTTGATTGAGATGCCTTAAACCTAATAAAATCATGTGCCTTTGAGCACGAATAAGTGCGTGGTTCGTAAAAACCTAAAACTAGAACTTTATCATTGTAAAGCTCTTTCATAAGTGCTCAATTTATTGAGCCTTATATATTGTGGCCGTGAAGCTAAAAATTAAATTGCGACACAGTCTCAATCGTAAATTGTCATTATTTTTTCTAGTCTCTTTCCGAGACAAATCTTCTGCCGAATTTCTTTTCCTCCGGGAGCTCAAAGATCACGTCTTTCTGTTCCCTTTTGCCTTTTAATCCTTTTTCCACAAATATCGCCTTACCTGTAAACGGATCACAACCGGTGTGATACATCAAGGTTGAATATGTAGACGGGGTCGGTGTGAACACCTGTATCTGCTCGGGAGTCATCTTGAGCTCTTTTCTCACGAACGACCGGAGTTCTTTCATATCCGCAAGCTCACACCCCGGATGCGCAGCTATCATATAGTAGGTTAAGAACTGGTTCTTTTTATGTTTATTATTAAAAATATCAAATTGTTCCCTGAATTTTCGTAAATGACCTACCTTTGTTTTTCCCATAAGCGTGGTTACTTTTTCCGTTACATGTTCAGGAGCTATCTTTAACTGACCGGAAACATGGTCTTTTACCAGCTCCTCCAGATACTCAAGGCCAAATTCACGGTCCCCAATTATCATATCATAGCGAAGACCTGAGGCAATAAAGACTTTTTTAACACCCGGCACCGCGGCAATTTTTCTGAGGAGCTCCATCTGCGGCAAATGACTGATATTTAATTTTGGACAGATCTCAGGATATAGGCATTTTCTGTCCCTGCATTTTCCCTCTTTTAATTTCTTTCGGCACTCAATACCGTACATATTGGCGGTAGGCCCGCCAACATCCGTGATAAATCCTTTAAAATTTACCCGCCCGGCAATATTTTCTGCTTCTTTAATTATTGATTCACTGCTTCTTGATACAACAGTCGTCCCCTGATGAACAGCTAACGAACAGAAATTACACTCTCCGTAACACCCGCGGTGAGAAGTAATGGAATATTTTATGGTTTCCATCGCCCTGACTTCGCCCTTTTGTTTATAATACGGATGAACTTCCCTTTCATAGTCCAGGTCGTAAATTGCGTCAAGCTCGGGTGTAGTTAAATTCGGCTGAGGAGGATTTTGCACCAGATATCTTGTATCCTGTTTTTGAAGGAGCCCCCTGGCAATAACCGGATCTGTATTATCATAAAATATTTTAAACATCTCTGTAAATTTCTTTTTATCTTCTTTCACTTCCTTGTAAGCAGCAATTTCCACATAATCCGGCTTTGATTCGCTTGAAGCGTAGCAGATGCCTTTAATATTTTTCCACTCCCTTCCCTCTTTCAGCGCTTTCGCTAGTTCTAATACGGCTTTTTCTCCCATCCCATAAACAAGAATATCTGCTTTAGCGTCAAAAAGAACAGAACGCCTTATTGAATCCGTGAAATAATCATAATGGGCGATACGCCGAAGCGAAGCTTCAAGTCCGCCGAGAATTATAGGTTTTGTTTTTTTGAAATTTCTTTTTATAAGATTTGTATAAGCGATAGTTGTTCTTTCAGGCCGTTTATTATTTTCCCCTCCGGGAGTGAAGTCATCTTCCAGTCTTTTCCGAAGCAAGGCGGTATAATTTGCCACCAGGGAATCTACTGCACCCGCGGTAACCCCCCAGAATAGTTTCGGTTCCCCGAGACGCGTTATATCCATATCCGAATTTAGATCCGGCTGGGCAATAATCCCGACTTTATAACCCGCATTAATAAGGACTTTTCCGACAACTGCAACCCCGATAAAGGAGCTGTCAATATAAGCATCTCCGGTTATCAGTATAATATCCAGGTTTTTCCAACCGAGCCTTTTAACTTCATCTGCTGTTGTAGGTATAAACATGACTAATTATAACATAATCAATTAAAGTTTGCGGAGTTCATAAAATACATAAATTGTTTACTTAGAAAGTTCCTTCAGCAATTCTTCGGCATCTCTCTTGTCATACAGGTGGTAATTTGCAGCCATAGAAGGGGATTTGTTTTCTATTACTTTTTCAAGGAGTTCCAGGGCTTCCTTCCTTTTTCCCTGATTTTTGTACACACGCGCAAGGTCCACATAAGCCATGGTCAGATTCGGATGAGTTTCCATTGATTCTTTTAAAAGCTCAATTGCTTTTTCCGTGCTTCCGCCGAATAAACCGGGAACCTGATAATAATAATTTGCCAGAGCTACTTTAGCCAGGGGATGCGCAGGATCAAGCTCCAGCGTCCTTTCAAATTCCTTCTTTATCTCTCCTGCCGAGCCGATGGCGTTAAAAACGCCTTTTAGCTGGACGCACCTTCCCAGGCTCGCGGCGTAATAAAAATGCGCGTCAGCGTTTTTCTCATCTGTTTTAAGCGCTTTTTTCGAATATTCAACGCCTTTTTCATAAGCTTCTCTTTTGTCATCCTCTTTAGTCAGATTCTCGCCGGAAAACAGATAATATCTGGATACAAGAATAAGAGCATTAACATTTTCAGGTTCTTTTTCTATTATTTGCAGGGCAAGTTCTTTCGCTTTTAAAGCATTTTCTTTATCAAGATGCCTGGCCTCAAACAACTCGAGCGCCCTAGTGTAAAGAACGCTCAAATCCCCAGCTGCTACGGAAGTTACGCCTATTAGAAAAACCAAGCTTAAAACTTTTAGCATACTATCCCTTTTTGTTTTTAATCTTTTCTTCGACAGCGCTTGCCAGCTCGCCGACAGTTTTCATCTTCCAGATCGTCCGGTCACTTAAAATATCTATCTTGTACTTATCCTCGATCGCCATTTGTATCTCTACCATATCCAGATAGTCCGCTCCCAGGTCCGCGCTGATCCTGGTTTCCGGCTTGATCTCTTTATTCTTCACATCAATAGTTTTCGCTATGATAAGTTTCAAATCCTCAAGCATAAAACCCTCCCGTAAACCGGCACTGCAGGCTGTAAAAAGTTAAATTACTTTGGTTTTTCTTTTGTGAAATTTTTCTTTAACATTTTCAATAATATCGAACACCACGGGTATCAGAAAAAGTGTAAGCAGTGTCGAGCTGAATAATCCGCCTACAACGGCAATCCCAAGAGGTATTTGCATCTCCATACCTTCCTGTATTCCCAGAGCTAAAGGAAGAAGCGCAAAAAGTGTCGCAAGTGCGGTGATTAGGATAGGTCGTAATCTTGTAGTTGAGGCATCTACTATCGCTTTTTTTCTGTCAGGTTCTTCCTTCGTTCTCTTAATTACAAAGTCAATTAAAACAATGGCGTTTGTTGCCACAATTCCCACAAGCATGATAAACCCTATGAAAACTGTGACACCGAGAGCGGTATTCGTTATATAAAGCGCCAGCATGGAGCCAATAAAGGCAAAAGGTACTGACATCAATATGGTAAACGGATGTATGAGAGATTCATACAGCGACGCAAGTATCATGTAAACTAAGAGCACTGCGACAAACAACGCTATGATCAGCATAGAAAAAGATTCCTGCTTATCCTGTTCCTGCCCGCTTAGCTGGTAAAAATACCCTTCAGGGAGCTTTATTTCTTTCAAAACTTTTTTCACGTCAATAACGATATCCGAAAGTTTTCTTCCCGAAATATCCCCGCCGACTGTTACAATTCTTTTCGCGTCCTCACGGTCAATTTGCGCCGGACTTTCCGTGTAAGAAACATCGACAACATCTTTCAAAGGGAAAGAAAAACCCGCAGGGGAGTTAACCGGAATGTCCAGGATCTCGTTTATAGACTTCCTATCTTTTTCTTTCAGCCGGATTCTTATTTCTATCTCTTCTCCCGCTTCCCTGAAATAGGAAGGCACAATACCGTCTAGGGCCGTCTGCATCTCGGCATTTATCTGAGATACGGACACTCCGTATCTGGCAAGTTTTTCGTTGTTATACTTTATCGAAAACTCCGGGAGCCCCTCTTCCATGCTGGAAACTACGCTTTTTAGGCCTTTAACCTGTTTTAGTTTTTCTGCCAGATCATCCCCTATTTTTTTAAGGACTGTAATATCGGTACCATAAACCTTAATCTCCACGGGCTTGCCGGAACCAAATAACTGAGACCCAGCGCCGGCTAATAATATCTTGGCTCCTTTATTTTCCTTTTGGATCTGATCCACGATCTCATAGAGTTTAGCATCCGTAGTTACTCTCGCTTTACCTTTTTTAAGATTGAGGAACATAGTGCCGCGGTGCAGCCCGGTGCCGCCAGACATGGCCGCCATCATGGAAGAAAGTTTGCTTATACCCCCGTTCGCCATCATTACATCCATATCCGGGACCTTTTCTTTAAGTGATTGCTCCAGTCTGGCCTCCAATTTTTGCGTGGCCTCAAAAGAAGAACCCTTCGGGAGCATATAAGTAATTTGATATTTGCCGGAAACAAAACCGGACATATACTCAGTCGGGACCACAAAGAAGAGACGAACTGTAGCAGCTAAGCATAATAGGGCAATACACAATATCCATATTTTCTTATTTAAAGCTCTTGTCAGGAGATTTGAATACATTTTTTTCATCCATTCCTGAAAAGCATATAGCTTTCTGCCGATATTATAAAAATATTTGCCTGAACTCTCAAGAATGTTTGCGGGCTTTATCATTTTTTGGAATTTTTCTTCTTTTTCCTTCAGGTCCTTCCTAAAGAGCTTTGACGCAAGCATGGGAACAATAGTAAAAGCAACTATCAAAGAACCGGCGAGGGAGAAGAACACGGTTAGACCAAAATCTTTGAAAAGTTGGACCACGAGCCCCTGCGCAAAAACCAGGGGCAGAAGCACCACCACGGTAACAATAGTTGAGGACAATACAGCTATGCCGACTTCACTTGTTCCGTCTATCGCCGCGGTAACGGCATCCTTCCCCATTTGCCGGTGCCTGTAAATATTTTCCATAACAACCACGGAGTCATCTACAAGACGGCCGAGAGCTATAACCAGACCGCCCATGGACATGAAATTAAAGGTAGAACCGTTCATATACATCGCTATAAAAGCAACAAAAAGCGAAACCGGGATAGCGATAAGAATAATTACCGTAGGCCAGAACTCAGCCAGGAACAGAAGAATAAGAATACCGGCTAGAAGAGCGCCGTCCCGGGCGCTTATAACGAGAGAGTTGATGGAATCCGTTATCATCTCGGAGGTATCCAGCGCAAAGGTAAATTTTATATCTGCCGGCAGTTCTTCCTTCATCTTGGGGATTAACTTCCGTAATCTCTTGGCAACCTCAACGGTATTGGCATCGGTCTGCTTTTGTACTAAAACGCTGATAGACGGTATCCCGTTAACTCGGCCCAAACTTGTTTCCTCAGAAAGGGTATCTTTTACTTCCGCCACATTTTTAAGATAGATAGGAACCCCGCCCTTCACGCCGACTATAAGATTTTCAATCTGCTCAATATTTTTGAATTCCCCGAGGCCTCTTACAAGGTACTCTTTTTCCCCGGATTCTTTGACACTACCCGCTGAAATATTGATATTTTCCGCAGCTATTTTGTAAACTATCTGGTTTATGGAGATGCCGTAACTAATAAGCTTTGTTTTATCGGCATTGATCTGAATCTCTCTGGTTCTTCCCCCGAGAGATAATACCTGGGAAACCCCGTCCAGCCTCTCAAATTTCGGAATAATAGTATCATCCACAAGTTTCTGTAATTGGCCCATATCCCTGTCGCCCGTAATAGCAATAAAAGCCACAGGCATAGTGCTCATATCCTGTTTCATTATCATAGGGGTGCTTGCGCCTTCAGGAAGGAATTTTTTGATACGCTCTATCCTGTCCCTTACCTGATTTGTAGCGTCATCCAGATTAACACCCCAGTTAAACTCCGCATTTATAACGGAAATACCTTCGTAGGAAGAGGCCTTCACCCTTTTAATACCGGTAACGCTTCTTACCGTGGCCTCCAGGGGCCTGGTCAAGGATTTTTCAATTTCCGCCGGGGCAACTCCCGAATAATCGGAAATTATCATAAGATTTGGAAAAGTCATCTTTGGCATCAGCTCTTGTTTTAACTGCATTAAACAAACGGCGCCGAGCACCACAATTATCAGCATGAACATGACGGTGGTAACGGGTCTTCTGACAAATACTTCTGAAATTTTCATTTTTCCCCCGATTCTTTCCGATTACTTATCTGAATTGTTGATTTTTACTTTTAAGCCCTCCTGAAGGACATTGAAGTCGCTCATCGCAATTGTTTCTCCCGCCTGCAGGCCTTTTTTTATTTCCAGGAACTTTCCGTCATCATAACCGGTTTCCACTAGGTGCTTTTGTATTACGTTGTTCTTTATCGCGTAAATAAACCTGTCGTCATTTTTTCTGACAAGGGCCTGCCTCGGAACTACAACTGCGCCTTTGCTTAAGCCTGCGACTATATAAACTTCCGCGGAAACTCCGGGTTTGATAAGATTTGAGGTATTATCTATCACGACTTCCACTTTACTTGCATGGCTCACAGGGTCCGCCTGGGGACTTACATTTTCAACCACCCCCGTGAAGGTCCTGCCCGGGAAAGTTTCAAGGACCGCTTCCACTTCCTGGCCCTTCCGAATCCGCCCGATATCCTCTTCTACTACGCTTACCTGAACCTTTAATTTACTGATGTTTCCCACTATCACAAGCGGGGTCGCCAGGGCGGTCGAACCCATCGCAGGGGAAATTGTGTTTCCGGCATCAATAAACCTTTTTAGAACCACACCGGCAACAGGGCTTTTAATGGGGCTTTGAGAGAAATCATAACCTACTTCATCACGGTCAATATACGCTATTATGTCGTCTTTTTTTACCGTAGCGCCTTCTTCAACTTCGTACTTTACAATTTTGCCTGAAGCCTTGGAGTATACGTTCGTTTGTTCATAAGCGGTAATAACACCTATGAGTTTTATTTTGTCTTTTACATCCATAATTTTAGAAAGCCCTGACTCGATGGAAATACCTTCGCTTTCCGTTATTTGGGCCGCATTAGAAGCGGCACCCTTCTTAGCGCAGGCCGCTGAACTGAAAATAAGACCGGCGCTTAATAAAATCAAGATCACTCTATTTCTTAACATTTTCTCCTCCAATCCTTCCTATAGCTTTTATTAGTTTTTCTTTCGCTAATATGTGGTCATATAACGACTGATAATAGCTGATCTCGGTCTGCAGATAACTTACCTCGGTATCCAGGACATCCAGGTTGGTGGACAGCCCCTGCGCATAACGTTCTTTCACCATATTTAAACTCTCCTTTGCCATGCTTATATTCTCCGCCTGCGCAATAATAGTTTTTTCAGTCGCTTCCAGAGTAAGAAAGGCTCCTTTTACTTCTATGTTGATCCCGTCTAGAAGCTGAGTCTCTCCTATTTGAGCCTGCTTTAAATTTCCTTCAGCTTCTTCATATTTACCGCTTGTCGCAAAGCCGTCGAAAAGAGGGATGGAAATTACGCCACCCGCGTCCCAGCCGTAATACCAGACCGTATCATTTGGCGGAAGCTGCGCTCCCATATTTGCGTTATAATTTGCCGTGAGTGTTATCGAAGGGCGAAAACCGCCAACAGCTATATTTAAAGCTGCCTGGCTCATTTTAATTCTTTCTTTCATCTGCTTCAGTTCTACCCTGTTTTCCAGCGCGCTCTTTAAACACGCGTCAAGATCAAAAACTTCCTTTTCATATTTAAACTCGCCCTTTGCCGTATATTTATCGTTAGTTTCCGCGCTAAGCGTATTATTAAAACCCATAAGCGCGAGCTCATAACCGTTTTTTGCCCGGTTTAACTGCGGTTCAACATTCGCAAGCTGCACTTTTGCTCTGAGTAATTCAAATTTTGAAGCCAGGCCGGCTTCATATCTCTTTTGAACAACTTCAACATGAGCCTGCAGGGATTTCCTTGTTTCATCAAGCATTTTCACCATCTGTTCAGACATCAAAAGAGAGTAAAATCCGCTTTTAACTTCATAAGTAACATCTTGGAGAGTTTTTATAAGTTCTTTTTCCGCAATACTTTTATTTGCTTCAGCTATCTCCACCGCACCCTGGATCTTTCCCCAGGTAAATACCGGCCAGGCCAGAGAAAGTTTTGCCGTGTACATATCCCCGAGCCTGTCTGCACTGACGGAGGGCAGCGATAAAGGAATGTAATCCCCTGTGGGAATCCCGGCAGCATTCAACACCGGTAATTGATAGGTTGAATAAACATAATTTGATAAAGCCGAGTTCTTGGTGTAAACTCCGGTTGCAGAAAGCTGGGGATAAAGTAAACCTGAGGCAGCCGTTAAATTTCCTATTGCCGCTTTTACTTTTTCTTTTGCTGAAATTATTTTTTGATTATGCGTCCCCGCATAATTAATGCTTTCTTCAAGAGTAAGTTCTGCCGCAGATACATAAAAACAAAACAAAATAATCAAAACCGCCGACTTTTTCATTTGCTGCCTTCCTTTTTTATTCCCTTCAAATTTATTTTTTCTCCAATTTCTTCGATAACCGCCACAAAGTTTTCCATTGCTTTAATTAATTTTTCCCGGTCTTTCGGCTCCAGTATATTTAAAAATCTTTTCATGCTCTCTCTGTGATGATTATCGCTATTTTCTATTTTTTTCCTTCCTTTTTCGGTAAGATCTATATTTACAACTCTCCTGTCTTTGTCATCCAGGGACCTTTTCAGCAAACCGTCTCTCACCATTCGATCAACAACATGCGTAGCCGTGGGCATCGGCATTCCGACAAATTCCGCAATCTTGGACATTTTATAAGTCGGCTGTTCCTTAAAGAGAAACAATGTTTTTAGTTCCGATATGGTCAAATTCGCACTGCAGCTCTCTTTGCCTTCCTTAGGCATAATAATACTTGAATTCATTCTGGGCATTATACGCATAAACTTTCTTCGAATAATCTCAACTCTATCAAATAATTCGTCCATTGCCCCTCCGTTTACTTTCATGTGAAACTATTTCATATGGAATGATACCACATAAAGCATCGATTGTCAAGAGACAGGGGGGCACTACAGAAGGAAATAAGAGTAAGAATTGCATAAAAATTAATCCCGCTCGTTCAGCAGAAGTTCATATCAAATATGGTGCTTTACTTGTTTCTATTGCTCGTTTTACTGACCAAAAGTCATTTAAGGGTGCCCTGTCTCTCTATTAAGAACTAGTGTTTTTCGGATTGCCTGCTCTAGTTTTTCCGGTTCATTCGTTCCTATTATATGAACATTGCCGTTTTTCAAAGTTATCTCGACAGCATCATATCCCGAGACGTTATAAAACCAGCGTCCGCCTCCGTAATGTATCCCCCATGGTTGGTACCACGGATTCTTAACGACCTTACAGGAAGTTATTTCATCGAAACGGAATTTAATGTTTATTATATTCATAGAGAAACTTACCTTCAGATATTCCCCATCAATTATTACGGTCATTTCGGCAAAAAGCATACCAACCAAAATAACGGTCACCACTCCAGCCAATAAGGGATCGAAACCAATACAACCAAAACGCACCAGGCAGAATAAAGCAACTACCAAAACTACCACTACAATCCCTATAATACCCCATCCCTGCTGTTTATGTTTATATATATCCATTTATCTATTACCCCCCCCTAATTCAACATCTCCGGGCTTCCCAGGATTACAGTTTCTAATTTATCTTATTCGTTTTCGAACTATTTATTTCCCTGTTTCTTTCCTCTATCAGAATCCAGGACACCCCTTATCTTCAGAATGTTAGTAGCTATCCGGTACGGACAGATATCATGCGACTTTGATCGCGAATAGATGTTTGGAGAAACTCCGAGAATTCTGAATATTGTCCGATACTGGTAAGAGGTAAAAAATTATTTTAATGAGGGAGCTCTTTTGTCTTGACTGTCGCTTTCATAGATGTCCCCTATGCACGAGACAAATGTCAACTTAAATTAGGCTCTGTTTCCTTATCCTACTTCAACTATTGAACGTTTCCTGTTATTTTAAATTGAATGATCGGATTATTTTTATCATTAGATATAATTCCAACCTGAACTTCTTGTTTTCCTTTTTTCCCTTTGGAATTAAATTTCAAATTAATATTTGTTTTGTCGCCCTTATTAAGTATTTTATTTTTTATTATCCCAGCCGTACAAGAACAATCCGCTTCAATATTAACAACT
>JAZDIO010000136.1:0-3786 GCA_043804965.1 Candidatus Firestoneibacteriota bacterium
GCAGGGAAGAGAGGGAGAAGAAGGACAAGAGCGGAAAGTATTTTGTGTATAAGGCCGCGGACGGAAGGGAGATGTTCAGCAAGCAGAAGTATGAGGAGGGTGAGCAGGAATTCGAAGTAACACCTTCAAAAGATGGAAGGATTCTCTGGCTTAAAAAGGCCGGTGAACCGAGCGCTAAAAGCAGTTCAACAAAAGCGCCGAAAGCAGACAAAGGCCCGCTTGCCGGGAAATCAAATGAGTTGAACTTGCTTAACAGCTCAATTGAGCTGGCCAAACTCTGGGTGAAAGAAGGCCTGGTCGCCAAGCCCAAAGCCCTTGACGAAATGGACGGCTATATAAAAGAAGCCCGCATTCGCCTCCAAAAAATGCTGTAAATGATCTTGTTTTTTGTAGGGACAGGCACTGCCTGTCCGCAGCGCATGCGCGGTATAAAAAATGGACAAGCATGCATGTCCCTGCGAAGGACATTTTATCTGGCACAATTGTGGAATCGCTGGCCGTCAGCAGTCCCAGTTGCAAAAATGAAATAAATAGTATATAATATAGCTAGATAGTTACCATATGGAGGTATCTAAGTGGCTTTTATACATACTTCATTGAGCGATAGTAATATTAAAGATATTGAAGATATTATTGCTTATAAAGGCAGAATTATAACTGCCCAGGATATTAAGAATACACTAAAAGGTAAGTATACCGATAAAACAATTAAAAAAAAGATTTATGTCTTAAAAACTAAAGGATGGCTGATATCATTAAAAAAAGGGGTGTATTTTATCAGCGATATTTCATCAAGGGGCTTTACCGGTTTGAGCCCTTATGTAATTGCCGGTGCTTTTATTGATGATTCTTATGTAACTTCGGAATCTGCTTTCAGTTATTACGGCTACCTTGAACAAATGCAAAGAACTATTATTTCTGCTGTTACAGTAAAAAGCAGGGAGTTTGAATTTCAAGATAAATTTTACCGGTTTATAAAAATAGCGCGAAGCCTGTTCTTTGGATATCAAGTTGTGATGATTGATGGATATAAGTCGCGTATTGCCGAACTTGAGAAAGCTATTCTTGATTCTTTATATTCTGAACATGATTTTCAGTCAATAGAAACTGTTTTAGAAGTTCTTGATAAAGCTCATGAAAAGATAAATATAAAAAATATTACGGAATATTCAAAGAGATTTCCTGAGACAACAAGAAGGATGCTTGGTTTTCTTCTGGAACACAGCGGATTTGATACTGCTGAACTGAGCAAATTAGTTAGCAGAAAAGGTGTGAGCCGGATGAGCGCCGGATCCAACAAGTTCAATGCAAAATGGAGATTATATTATGAAGATGGCATTGATCGACAGAGCAAAACTTGAAGTTCTCAACAAAAGAGGGCTAAGGTATAACCTTCAGGATGCGGAGAAGGACTATGTTCTTTCTGTTTTGCTTAAAATTATATATGAATCATCATGTGGTTCTGATTTAGTTTTTAAAGGCGGGACAGCTTTATACCATTGTTATTTTGAGCAAGTCAGATTTTCGAGTGATCTGGACTTTACGGCAAAATCAGCGGTAACAGTTGATGATTTTCGGAAGATATTTTCAGGATACAACTGGATGGAGATCAAAGATGTTGTGGCAAAAAAACACGGTTACGACATTATCTTGAAATACTCTGCAGTTCTTTCTCAGCCGGATTCTGTCGTTATCAACATAAATACAAAACAGAAGGTTCTTCTTGAAGCAAAAAAACTAAAATACAGAAATAAGTACGACATTGATGTTGATTGTCTTGTTATGGATGAGCGGGAAATATTTGCTGAAAAAATAAGAACTCTCAATGAAAGAGCTAAACCAAGAGATTGCTACGACCTTTCAATGCTTAAGCGAAATATGAATATTGATATTGCTTATTGTCTGAATCTTATTAAAAGAAAAGAATCTTATATTCCCATAAAGAGAGAATATATCCTCAAAAATCTGGAAATAATTATCTCCGGTTATGACAAGGAAATGAAAAACCTATATTATGCTGAGAAAGTTCCCAAAGAAGAAGCGAAAAAACTTGTACAAGAAATCGCTGAGTTGGTCTGAATTTGTAGTATTATTTCGAGTTAGCAATGTAATTGCTTCCTTCAGCTTGTTCTGATCGTGAACTATAAGTAACAATATTATGTTACCTGCAGTTCATGCTTGAAAATTGAAAATTATTGTGAGCAAAAACAATATGGGGATCACCGGAAAAGAATCGTTATCTGTTCCCCTGATTATTTGTTTAAAATATAAATATAATAATTAAGTATGCTTGCAAAGCTGACCCATAGGATATATGGGAGCAGGATGAGGCCTGCGGGTTTGGAGATACGGTAAAACATTGTTATATTTGCCAATATCAATAACCAGAGTATTGCTATAGTAATTAAACCGCCGATGTAGGACCTTCCGCCAAAGAAGATAACGGACCATAGAAAATTCACGATTAATTGAACAAGAAAGACAACGGCAGCATTTTTAACTTTATTATTGTTAAGTCCTTTTTTCCAGATCAGGAAAAAGGCGATTCCCATAAGAAGATAAAGCGCGGTCCAAACAGGCCCGAAGATCCAGTTGGGAGGATTGAAGGAAGGTTTGTTTATCTCCATATACCAGGACCTGACAGCAGGCATCGTAAAGATCGCGCCTAAACTGCCTATTAATTCGCAGATAACTATGCTTGCCGATAATTTTAAAATAGTACCAGTTTTCATGGCAAATCCTCCTGTTGGGCGCTAAAAAAAGCCCCCGATAATTACCGGAGGCTTTTTTGTTAAAAAGTTTTAGAAAACCAGATTAATTCTGCCCCCAAAACCTATTTTGTGTTTGTCATTTGTAAGGGTCGAAGTATAGAGAAGGTCCAGGGACAAAAAATCTAATATAGGTACATTAATACCGCCGCGGTAATCCATCATATAAGAATCGGAATATATCTGAATATCGGCGCCGGCAATGAGCCAGACCAGGGTCTTGTACTTTAAATCGACACCGAGATTTCCGTATACGGCGGTGCCTGCGTCAGAGCTGGCAAAACCAATGCCTGCAAAAGGATCTGCAGTGAGCTCATCCATTAGTTTTATGGAAGTAACGGTCTGGCCTCCGAGGGAGAAGTTGTTCATATCTCCCGTAAGAGCGAGATAACCGTTAAGAGTATTGTAAGTTAACCGCGCTTTAATATCCGGAGCAACATCGGTGGCTATTCTTATATATCTGTTAAATACATTTGTGTATTTCACTTCGGCGTCAAAATAAATTGAACCTGCGTTTACTGTTCCAATCATGGCGATAAATAGTACTAAAATTATTTTTTTCATTGAACCTCCATTTTCTGCAGCCTTCCTTATCACCGCGGGGAGAATGTCAGGATGAGGGTTGTTTTTACTCGATCCTTGTTGCGTTTATCGTGCTGATCGTGCCTGCTCTGTTCTTCCATTGAATGCCGTTTGTGGTCACGCCGACTGCCGTCAAAGGAAAGTTTTCGATAAGTACACAGTCATAATTAATCTGCTCCTGTGTCTGCCCCATATAGGCCATTGCGATCGAACTATACATCTTTATCCAGATGGTATTGGCATTTACTTTTTTTAAGTACTCCAGTTCAACAGCGCCTGTGCCGCCCGAAAGGTTGCCGGTCGTGGTAAAATTCACCCCGCTGGTGATATAGCGCGGCCGTGCGTTTCCGGATATCGGATTGCCGGCGCTGTCAAATAAAATAGTCAACCGTCCCTCGCCGCTTGAAGTGCTTGAAGTATAGCTGTAAACCTGTTT
>JAZDIO010000137.1:0-8279 GCA_043804965.1 Candidatus Firestoneibacteriota bacterium
CATCTTCAGCCGATTTATAAAGAACTTTTTGGGTATAAAAAAGGCAAATTTCCCATAGCAGAAGAGGTCGCAGCTAGTGGTTTTATTATCCCGTTTTTCGTAGGGTTAAAAGAAAAAGAAATCAATAGGGTCTGCGATACGCTCAAGCAGGCAATAAGGAGAAGCAAATCATGAAAACCATATTTCACGGAAAGAAGATTTTGATCACGGGTGGGGCTGGTTCCGTAGGCCGCGCGCTCACGGAGAGGATCTTAAAATACAAGCCGTCCATTATTCGCATATTTGATGTTTCTGAAAATGAGATGTTTAAGATGCGTAATGATTTCGCAAGACCAAAGGTAATGCGTTATTTAATCGGCGACATAAGAGATATGGATAGGTTAAAGCTGGCAATGGAGGGGATTGACATCGTGGTACATCTGGCGGCGATGAAGCATGTATATGCCTGTGAGTATAATCCCTTTGAGGCGATCAAGACTAATATCGACGGCCTGCAAAATGTGATCAGTGCATCTAGGGACGCTAATGTGCAGAAAGTAGTTTTCTCCAGCACGGATAAAGCAGCCAATCCATCAAGTGTAATGGGGACTACCAAACTGCTGGGAGAAAAACTTATCTCCCTGGCGAATTATTACAAGGGAAATAAGAAGACCATCTTTTCTTCCGTGCGATTTGGAAATGTGATCGGCTCTAATGGTTCGGTTATCACTCTTTTTAAAAAGCAGATCCTAGAGAAGAAGCCTCTTACAATTACGGATAAGGCGATGACCCGTTTTGTTATTACTATGAACGAGGCTGTGGATTTGATCTGTTCGGCGATTATCCTGGCTAAAGGCGGCGAAACTTTTGTTTGGAAGATGCGTACTTTGAGAGTGACGGACCTGGCAAATGCGATGGCAGGGATATACGGCAGAAAAGGACAGATCAAGAAAATAATAATAGGCAAAGGCCATGGAGAAAAGATACATGAGGAGATAATGTCGGAGGATGAGCTTTCCCGTGCAATTATGCTCAAGAATCTTTACGTGGTTTTCCCTCTTATTGACTATTTGCATGTAATCCGCAGATATAAAAACACGGACAAGGTCAGGAACCCTGTAATCTCATCTGTTATGGGCAGGCATATGCAGGAAGCAGAAATTGCCGGGTTGTTTAAAACACTCAATATCTAAAAAGGAAGAGAGTGAAAAGAATACTTCTTATCGATCCGCCGTTTCCGGAAAGGCCGTGGGATATCAACTGGCTGACGCAGTTTCCTCCAAAGGGGCTTATGTACATAGCTTCATATCTGCGTAACGCCGGAATAAAGGTTAGCGTCTTGGATACAAAACAGACGCAGTATGAGAAGCCCTCGCTCTTGCGCCGTTCCATAAAAGAGATCGAGTACCTGGTAAAGGTTTTGGTAAAAGAATCTAACCCAGATGTTGTGGGGATTACATCTACCACCCTTTCTTATCTTCCCGCTACCCGGATTACCAGGGCAGTTAAAGAGGCGCTACCTAAGGCAAAAGTAGTGATCGGTGGGGCGCATGTCACTTTTACCGCCCATGAAACATTAAAGGAATGCCCCTGGATTGATTTTGTAGTCAGGGGAGAGGGGGAGCGGCCTATGCTTGGCCTTGCCGAGGGAAGACCTGTTGCCGGGATCGAAGGGTTAAGCTTTCGCAAGGGGGAAGAGATTATTGATAATTCTTTGCCCAAGCCTTTGGCTCCCGAGGAAATTCCTATTCCGGCATACGATATGCTGGATATGACAAAATATACTTATGTAGTCTTGATGTGTACCAGGGGTTGTCCGCACCAATGCGTTTTTTGTGAACTACCTTCGGTCCACGGAAAAAAAATTCGGTATCGTTCCGTTGATAATGTATCCAAAGAACTAGAATTAGCCCTATCCTTGAATCCAAAACTGGAGATCCGCTATGAGGATGAGTTTATGGGGTTAGATCCAGAGCGCACCAGGCAGATACTTGAACTCGTAAAAGGAAAAAAAGTAGGACAGTTCCGCGCCGCTACCCGGCCGGACGGCCTCAATGACCAGGTGCTTAAATGGCTGAAGGCAGCAGGGTGCACCAATCTCTATATTGGCATGGAATCTGGATCCGATGAAGTTTTAAGATTCAATAAACGCGGGATAACCGTTTCCAAGATTCTAGAGATTGCCAAGCTTTTTGAAGAAAATGAAATTCTTTTTCATGCCGGTTTTATCCTGGGGCTTCCGGGAGAAACGCGGCAAACATTGGAGCAATCTCTTGATGTGGCGCTGAAGTGCTGCGATTCTACTTTTAAGGTGGTGAAAAATAATTTTGACAAATACCTTGCGATGATGAATTTTAAATTAATAGTGGAAAATTCCCGCGCGGAATTTAATCTCCTAGCCCCGAATCCGGGAACCGAGATTTTTCAGAACCAGGAGAAGATGCGTTATAGGATATTCCATAAGAATTGGGAGCTCTATGACTGCAACACAAGCGTCGGCGAGCCTTATGACGTAAGCGCATCCGAGGTTGAGGCGTTCAAGAAAAAGGCGTTCAGAGAGGTCCAAGACAGAATGAAGGAGTTTGGCCTGCCTGTGGATTGGTGGGATTACGGATATAAGGGATAATCTATGGTAAAAGTGCTAGTTACCGGCGGCGCAGGTTTTATGGGAAGGTGGCTTGTAAAGCATCTTGTTGAGAAGGGGCACAATGTTTGGGTTTTGGATAATTTTTCAAACTCAAGCGAGAATAACATCGCGGAATTCCGTAGCAGGCTTTCGGGTTTTGTAAAAGGAGATATTAAAAACATAAAAACTTTAAAGAAATTATTTAAAAATAAATTTGAACTTTGTTTTCATCTTGCGGCTTCAATTAATGTCCAGGAGAGTATTGACAACCCCGGGAAATGTTTTGAGGATAATGTTACCGGAACTTTCAATGTGCTTGAGGAGTGCAGAAAGCATAAAACAAAAATTGTTTTTGTCAGTTCTGCTCTAGTTTATACTTCGGCTAAAAGAGGGGAACTGATAATGGAGGCGAAACTTCTTAATCCCTCTTGTCCTTATGTCGCAAGCAAGATATTCGGAGAGGAAATGGTAGCTGCCTACTATAAGACATATAATTTGCCCATGGTTATTTTACGGCCATTCAGTATTTACGGCCCCTGGCAGAGGAGTGATTCCGAGGGTGGGGTAATGAGTATCTTTGTTAACCGGAAACTTAAGAATCAATCATTAAAGGTCTATGGTGACGGAAAACAGGGAAGGGATTTCTTCTATATTGAAGACTGCGCGGAATTTATTGCCAAAGCCGGATTTTCTTCTAAAGCCGTGGGCCAGGTTTTTAATGCCGGTAGCGGAGTGGAGATTAAAATAGGAGATCTTGCTAAAATAATCGCGAATGATAAGGCCAAGATTAAATTTGTCAAGCATCATCATCCGTATGCGGAAATCATGCATATGCGCGCGGATTCATCGAAAGCCCTGAAACTTTTGGGCTGGAAAAAAAGAACAAGCCTGAAGGAAGGTATCCGTAAAACCACCGATTGGTTAAGGATGCAGGAAAATTAATTATGCCTAAAAAATTTAATTTACTGGTTACGGTTTGCGCCAGGTCCGGTTCTAAGGGGGTAAAGGGTAAAAACATACGTAATCTTTGCGGAAAGCCTTTGATTGCCTATACCATTGAGCAGGTTAAAGAATGGGGCAAGTTTACTAGATTAATCTGCTCTACGGATTCAAAGAAGATCTCCGAGATTGCCAGTAAATACGGAGCAGAGGTACCTTTTTTAAGATCGAAGAGATTGGCGGATGATAAAGCCAGCAAAACGGATGCTCTTAGGCATGCCCTTATTCATGCGGAAAAATTTTACGGTATTAAATTTGACGCACTGCTGGATTTGGATGTTACTGCCCCGATAAGAACACCGCAGGATATAGAGAATATTGTTAAGCTCTTCAAGGCAAAGCTTCCAGATTGCGTTTTCTCCGTAGTAAGGGCGCATAGGAATCCGTATTTTAACATGGTTGAAGAAAAACCTGACGGCACAGTGAAGGCTTGCAAGAAATTACGCGGGATTGTATTAAGAAGGCAGGACGCGCCTCAGGTTTTTGATATGAACGCATCCATGTATGTCTATAAAAGAAATTTTCTTCTTAACCCGGAGAATAAAATGCCTTATTCAAAAAAGGCATTGGTTTATGAAATGCCAGCGCATACCGGATTTGACATAGACAGCGAATTTGATTTTCGGTTAATTGAAGCTTTAGTTAAGAAAAGGATTGTAAAAATATAATGAGGACATTTCGTATAATCCCACGCCTTGACATAAAAGGCCCGAATTTAGTAAAAGGAGTGCGTTTTGAAGGATTGCGCGTACTGGGAAAGCCGGAAGATTTTGCGCGGCAATATTACGTTGACGGTGCTGATGAGTTGCTTTACATGGACGTTGTAGCCAGCTTATACGGACGTAATAACCTGCTTGATATAGTTAGGGCTACTGCCGAGAATATCTTTATCCCATTGACGGTCGGAGGTGGCATAAGGTCCATTGATGACATAAGGGGTCTTTTGTGCGCAGGAGCGGATAAAGTGGCAATTAATACTGCCGCTATAAATAACCCGAACTTAATCAAAGAAGCGGCGAATACCTTTGGTTCCCAGTGCATAGTTGTTTCTATCGAGGCTAAGAAAAATGAAGGCCAGGGATACGAGGCTTACACTGATAACGGAAGGGAAAAAACAGGAGTGGATGTTTTTGATTGGGGCAGGCGCGCGGTCGAGCTTGGCGCAGGGGAAATGTTAATTACTTCAATAGATAATGAAGGCACTGGTAAGGGTTTTGACTTAGAACTTACGGCAAGAATTGCAGAATCTGTTCCTGTTCCTGTTATAGCCTGCGGCGGCGCTGGATGCAGCGAGCATTTCGTGCAGGTAATAAGGCAAGGGAAAGCAGATGCGGTTTGCGCAGCGTCGGTTTTTCATTATAAAAGATTGTGTAGCCTTGATCTAGAATCAGAATTTAAATCAGAAGGAAATATCGAATTCTTAAAACGCGATTTAAAGAAATTCCTCCCGGGCAGGATTAATCCGGAGAGCATTAAGGAAGTAAAATCTTTCTTAAATGCAGAAGGAATATCCTGCAGGGTGATGTATGCTTCAGAAGAAAGAGCAAAGGTTTAAAAAATGCCGGAAAGAGGCCCTCTGGTTGCAGTAGTAGATTATGGTTTGGGAAACCTTTTTAGCGTTGAAAGGGCTCTAAGACATATCGGATCCTGCCCTGTAATCACGAATAATCGCGATGTAATACTTTCCAGTAGCCGCATCGTACTGCCCGGAGTGGGAGCGTTTGGAGATGCGATGAAAGGCCTCACTGAAAGAAAGCTTATTCCGGTACTCAGGGAGGCTGTGAATAAAGGTGTGCCTCTCTTGGGAATTTGTTTGGGTATGCAGCTATTAATGAGTTCAAGCGAAGAATTCGGCAATCACCAGGGCCTTGATTTTTTAAAAGGCAAAGTAGTGCGTTTCAAGGAACCCGTTCCTGGCGAGCAGTTCTTAAAGATTCCTCATATCGGATGGAATAGCCTATGTTCAGTGGACAGCAATAAAGATTGCTGGAAAAAAACAATATTGGCAGAACTGGAAGAAAATATATTTATGTATTTTGTGCATTCATACTTCGTTATACCAAAAGACCCTGATACTATTGTGGCTTTCACGGAATACGGAAGAGAGAAATTTTGTTCCGTTATCATGCAGGGTAATATTACGGGTTGTCAATTTCATCCCGAAAGAAGCTCAGAAGCGGGCCTGAGCATATACCGCAGTTTTGTTTTTAATTAAATGGAAAGAGCTATGCAAGACAAAAAAGAGCCAGCGTATTTTGGGTTGCCGGAGGAAGTCAAGTTCTGTAAGAAATGTGTGATTTCCAATCAGAGGCCTTCTTCTACTAACGAATACTTTCATACTAAAGATACTAAACACGAAACCATAAAGTTTGACGAAGAAGGTGTTTGTTTTGCCTGCAGGGTAAACGAGGCAAAAGATACGCAGATTGACTGGGAAAAAAGAGAAGAGGAACTAAAAGAGCTTTTAGACGGCCACCGCAGCAAAGACGGCTCATACGATGTTTTAGTTCCGGGAAGCGGAGGAAAAGACAGCGCTTTTCAATCACATGTGCTCAAATACAAATATAATATGCATCCCTTAACTGTGACTTGGTCTCCGCATATTTATACGGAGATAGGCTGGAAAAACTTCCAGGGTTGGCTGCGCAAAGGTGGTTTTGACAATTATCTTTTTACTCCTAACCCAAAAATTCACTGTCTGCTGACGAAGCTGGCATTCGAGAACTTATTGCATACATTTCAGCCTTTTATTCTAGGCCAGAAGACTTTTGCTCCCAAAATGGCGGCAAAATTCGGCATAAAGCTAATCATGTACGGCGAAATGCCCGGAGAATATGGAGCAGCTATCCCAATAACGGAATCAAGGTTTCGTTCTTCCGGCTCAAAGAAAGATGGATTTTCTACTGATTATGCTTTGGGTAAGGAGTTAAAAGATCTTTGTTTAGGAGGAATCCCTATTGGCCAGATAATGGATAAATATAAACTTGCGCTTGGAGACCTGGAACCATATTTACCGATGAAACTGGAAATTATAGAAGATACTAAAATTGAGTTTCATTATCTTGGTTATTATTTAAAATGGACTCCACAGGAGTGCTATTACTATGCCGTAGAAAATACCGGTTTTGAAGCTAATCCTGAAAGGACAGAGGGCACATATTCAAAATATAATAGCCTTGATGACCGCATTGACGGTTTTTTTTATTACACTACTTTTATAAAATTCGGCCTAGGCAGGGCGACTTATGATGCGGCACAGGAGATAAGGAATCACCATTTGACACGGGAAGATGGCGTTGCTTTAGTTAAGCGTTTTGAAGGAGAATTTCCAAAAAAATACTTTCAGGAGATATTGGAGTATATGGGGATAAATGAAGAAGAATTCTGGCAGACGGTGGACAAATTCAGGTCGCCGCATCTTTGGGAGAAAAAGGATTCTGTTTGGGAGTTAAAACATCATGTCTGGTAATACGCAGAAAAGAAAATACGGTTTTAATCAGTGTTGGCTGGATAGCGTCAATTTAATTTCTCTTCCTGTATTGATCTTTCTGCGTTTCAGGTATGGTTACCGTACGGCCAGATACATTAGGATTTCCAGTCCCGTTCTTAAATTTCTAAGCCTTTCCGGATTAATGAAAATATTAAAGCTGAAAGCAGCATGGGAGGATTGCCTTGGCATGACTTCGTGCGAAGAAAGGAATATCTTTCATGAGAGCTACCGCGAAAAATCTGAGTTGACCCTTGGAATCGCAAAGGAAGCTTTTAACGGAAACGGCTTTGCTGAGGAGTTGAACAAATATTACGGAAGAGATAAAATTGATTTCTTTTTTATACAGGAGATTGCAATTGACATCGAAGATTTCGTTGTCATTTTTAATTATCTAAAATGGTTTAAATCAAAAGGAAAAGAAGAGTCCGCTTTTAATATAGTATTAACAAAGAATAACCCATGGCTTAGAAAGCTTAATGTTTACGGAAAAGATCTTATCGGGAAGGTTTACGGTTATGTTGATTTAAAAAATAAAATTTTGGCTTTTTCTCTCTCGTTTAAGATTATACTGGAAGCTTCAATAAATTCTTTTGCCGAACTTTTAGGCTTGGGCAGGAAGCAGATAAATAACCCCGGGCTGCCGAAAATAGCGGTAATGCATGCGCACGGAGCCGACCTTTCCAAGCGTTCTGATTATTTCTGGTTTCCCGGGTCGGGCATAAACACAGATCAGATTCTAGTTTATTTTAAATATGACTGTTGGCCTCCGGCACAGGAGGCAAAAAGGCTTATTGAATCTTACGGCATGCGCTGGGCGGATCTTTTGCCCTTGAAAATTAAAGGCTCAGGTTCAAGGCCTGAATTGTATTTTCTACCTGAACCGGTTTTTGTAAAAAATTGTATAAAAAGTTTTTTAATGGTCATTAAATTATTGTTAAGGAGTATATCCGGAAAATATGCTTTTAGTTCCTGGCAGTTGGGAAGGCTTGCAAACTTAATTAACCGGGTAGGTTTTTATCAGGCTTTTTTCAAGCTCTATAGTGTAAAGGTGCATTTCAGTTTTTATGAGATGGGCGAGGACATGATTGCTTCAAATATTGCCGTAAAATTAAACGGCGGCGTTGATTTATGCCATCATTGGTCGAATTATGATGTGACCGAAGTTTCCTTAGGAAAAATCTGCGA
>JAZDIO010000138.1:0-2165 GCA_043804965.1 Candidatus Firestoneibacteriota bacterium
AAACACCCCGCCACCGCCACCTTCGCCCCTTGTTTCTTATTCTTTACCGCAAACTTTATCTCAGAAGCCGCCTCTTTCCTTGAGTCCGAAAGAAACGAACAAGTATTAATAAGAATAATATCCGCTAAATCCTGCTCGTTAGTAATTTCAAACCCCGCTTTACGAAAACCCCCAAGCATAACCTCAGTATCCACAAGGTTCTTAGCACAACCGAGACTTACGACTGAAACACCGGGCATATTTTCCTTTTAGTCCTTTATTGGTTTTTACTGACAATACGTTCCAAAATACTCGCAATAGTTACAGAGCGGGCCTTTATGGGGTTTGAACTCCGTTGTGTTTTCTATTTCGTTTATTACTCCCATAGTTTCAGACCTTACATCTTGCAGTTGTTCTTCTGTCTTGACTAGAGGGAACTCATTGCCGGACATAAGGTAATGCCAAATTAAGGTTATCTTTTTTCCGGGGAATTTTTCGGCGATACCTATTTGATAGAGAGGAAGTTGCCTTTCCTGTTCTATCTTGGCCTGACTGGGGGTGTTTGCACCCGTCTTATAGTCATGAATCTCTATATCTCCAACAGGAGTTTCGTCCAAACGGTCAATAATTCCGTTAAGCAAATAAGCGCCTTCAGGATCCAGCTTTATCTGGATTCTTTCTTCCATACCCAAGACTTTGTTCTGGTCAAAGGGAAAGTATGCGTCAAAATAACGTTCAATACACCTTTCGCCCATGGACTTATAATCTTCAGGCCCGCGACCCCTTTTTACGACCAAAATAGAACTTTTATATCCGCCAAACTCCTTGAAATTAGCGGTGTTTTTTGACCCCTTCGTCCAGAAATGTCTGAAAAGCTGGACGATAGCTTCTTTTGGATTTTCTTTCTTTAAAAGTTTTTCTCTGTTCAGATAAGTATACTCCAGTGTATAATGCACAATATTTCCGAGAAACCTTTCAATGGTATCCTTATCAACTTTGATATTCTCAATATATCTTAATTTGTACTGAAAAGCGCAGTTTTCAAAGGTGGAAAGCTTAGAATAGGAATAAATTTTCATTTTTGCCTGCTTAAGAAACGCGCTATTTGTCTTTTACCCGGAAGAGAAGATTGAGCACCCCTTTTTGTTACAGCCAGGGCTGCTGCCGCCATACCAAACCTGACACATTCGCAGAATTCTTTTTTCTTTGCTAATGCAAAGGCAAAACCACCGGTAAAAGCATCTCCTGCAGCTGTAGTATCCACGGCTTTTACTTTGAAAGCAGGCGCCCTCATTTCAAACCCGTTCCCTGCCGCAAAAACCCCGCGTTTACCCAGCGTAATAATAACATTTTTCACACCGTTTGCTTTTATTCTTGCAGCTGCCTTCCTTGCAGATTTAATATTAGAAATTTTAATTCCCGTCAAAAACTCGGCTTCCTTTTCATTGGGATTAAGGAGAAATATTTTTTTAAGAATTGTTTTTGATATTTTTCTTGCAGGCGCCGGATTTAAAATCACGGGAACATTATATTTATAAGCAAGATCAACGGAATACGCTGCCGTTTGTTCAGATATCTCCTGCTGCAAAACCACGCAGGCAGCATTTTTAATCTCTCTTTCGGCTTTTTTTATATCGGAAGGCAGCAGCCTGTAATTTGCTCCGGAGACTACGACTATTGAATTCTCCGCGTGCTCATCGATTACAATGAGAGCAATTCCAGAGGGCGCATTTTTATCCCTACTTACATATTTTGTGACAATTTTTTCCTTTTTAAAACCTGCAAGAGCTTTATCTCCAAACACATCTCTTCCCAGCTTTGATATAAAGACTACTTTTGCACCGGCTCTCGCAGCCGCTACCGCCTGGTTTGCACCTTTCCCGCCCTGGGTCATCAAGAAACCTTTTCCAAGTACAGTTTCTCCGCCGGAGGGAATATTTTTTGTCCTAACTGCCATATCGGTATTTGAACTCCCAATTACCACAACTTTCTTCATTTTTCTGTTATCTCCACCTTTTTATTTGACATAGATAATCTTATATAATATAATCTATTTAATGATATTTTACAAGGTACTTCTGGCCATAGGCCCGGATAAACCGGGCATAGTAAATACCGTTTCGGTTTTTCTTACAGAGCGCGGATGCAATATTGAAGACAGCAAAATGTCGGTATTGAGGGAGGAT
>JAZDIO010000139.1:0-2540 GCA_043804965.1 Candidatus Firestoneibacteriota bacterium
TATGACCTGGGGCTTAAAACCGGCAAGACTGCAGTACTGGATGGATTTAAATAATGTGCTTTCGGGAACTCCCTGGGCAAAGAGGCCTGTTTTTATTGAAAACACAGACCGGCCTCTTCCGCTTCTGTATATTATCAATGGCGGAGAAAACATCGCCAAACTTAAGCTTAAGTAAAACAGCTTTTTTTGTTTTTCTCCCCAAAACACCTGTAATAATATAGCCGGAAAAGCGACTGTCACTTTTGGTGAAAATTAGAAGCTTTTGATTATAGTTTTTCAGGGATAAATTCCCTTTGACAAAGCGCGTTGTTTTTGGTATTATTAGGCCTACGTTTTTAGTCGGGAGGAGATTTATCATGAAGTATGTAATAATTGAATCGGGAGCAAGGCAGTATAAAGTACAGGAAGGCGATGTCTTTAATGTCGAAAAAGTTGAAACTAAAAGCAAAGAACGCGTGATGGACAAAGTACTTATGGCGGTGGACGGAGATAAGGTGAAGATAGGAAAACCGGTGCTTAGCGATGTGAAAGTAATTGCCGAAGTAATCGGGGAAGTAAAGGGCGACAAAATCCGAGTTTTCAAGTACAGAAAGACCGAACAGTACAGGAAAACAATAGGCCATAGGCAGCAGTATACCAGGCTGAAAATTACAAAGATAGAGGTCTAATTTAAGGAGATTTTAGTATGGCAAGTAAAAAATCAGGCGGTACATCAAGAAACGGCAGGGACAGCCAGGGTCAGCGCATGGGAGTTAAAGCTTTTGGCGGAGAAGTAGTGACCGGCGGAAGTGTTATCGTGAGACAGCGCGGTTCAAAGTTCGTCGCAGGCCTCAATGCCGGAGAGGGTACGGATCACACTATATTCGCAAAGATATCCGGAGTTGTAAAGTTCACAAAGAACAGAGTTAACATTATCGCGGCTGAAGCTCAAAAATAAATTTAATAATGCAAGGCCCTGTCCGTTAAAACGGGCGGGGCTTTTTCATTGAGAGTCCTTTCCGACGGAGTATAATGTTTTTATGATAAAAACAACAGGTTTCTTGTTGCTGCTGATTACTTTAGCGCTTTCCTCCGGTTTTCCCGTAGCCCTTACGGATGATGTCGGTATGACGGCGGTAATTCCTAAAGAGCCGGAAAGGATTATCTCTCTGGCGCCCTCAAATACAGAAATATTGTTCCTGCTTAACCTCGGGGGGAGGATAGCAGGCGTCTCCAATATCTGTGATTATCCCGCTGCAGCGGAAAAGAAGGAAAAGGTGGGCGACTTTTTTGCCCCGAATATTGAGAAAATTCTTCTGTTAAAACCGGATTTGATTATTGCCGGCGGAGGCGTTCAGAAGGATCTGGCGATAAAACTTTCAGCTCTGGGTATCCCGACCCTGACTTTATACCCTAAAGATTTAAATCAGGTGCTTAGGGATGTGGTACTTGTCGGAAAAGCGACCGGAAAAGACAAAGAGGCCCTGAATCTTTCCGATTCTTTGAAAGTTAGAATTGAAAATGTAAAAGAAAAATCGAAAAATAAAAAGAAATCAAAAATATATTTTGAACTTTGGAATCAGCCGATTACTTCCGCGGGAAAAGGGTCTTTTATTGAGGAGCTTATAAATATTGCCGGCGGAGAAAATATTTTTTCCGACATAAACAAGACCTTTCCGGAGGTGAGCGTGGAAGAAATAATAAAAAGGAACCCTGATATAATAATTACGGCTTATATGGGAAAGAAAAGCGGGATGAAAAAAGAAATAAAAAATCGAGCCGGCTGGGGCAGTATAAAAGCAGTAAAAGATGATAAAATATTTGATGATATTAATTCAGACCTGCTTCTTCGGCCGGGTCCCCGCCTCGTGAGCGGACTTGAAGAGCTTTCGAAAAGAATCTTTTCGCTTCCTTAAAGCGAGCAAATGATATATGGGTAGCTCCAATTATCTAAGAAGAGAGCAGGGTCCGTTCGAAAGCCGAATAGGACAATTTGTTTTTACAAACTACCTTTAGAATAAAGGGATAATTACAAATGTCCTCGTAAAATAATAAATTGACAAAGCATTGACGGAATACTATAATTGATAATATATTTTTGCGTTTTTTTTGAAAAAGATATTCCAGGTAGACCTTAGAAGGAGGGTTATTATGGCAAAAGAGAAACTATCAGCGGAGCAGGCCGCGGCCGCAACGGCGGTTGTTGAAGCTCAGTCGGCGGCAGAGGCGCCTGTAGATGATACAAAAGCTGTAAAGATGTTGAAAGAGGCGAGGGAAACCATACTTGCCGAACTTCGGAAAGTTATCGTCGGGCAGGAAGAAGTTGTAGATTTGATGCTTATAGCAATATTCTCCAGAGGCCACTCCTTGCTTATGGGTGTTCCCGGTCTTGCAAAAACCTTGATGGTTGTAAGCCTGTCAAAAGTTCTTAATCTTTCCTTTAAACGTATTCAGTTTACTCCCGACCTTATGCCTGCTGATATTACCGGTACGGATATTATCGAAGAAGACAGGGCGACGGGCCGAAGAAGTTTTTCTTTCATAAAGGGGCCTTTATTTGC
>JAZDIO010000140.1:0-4663 GCA_043804965.1 Candidatus Firestoneibacteriota bacterium
TGGAGGAAAAAATGCCGGAATCACTAATACTAACACCCAAAGAGATAAACGATACTTTAGTTGGGATAGGCAAGAAAAAAGCCGGCTTGAACGTGTATGAGCTGTTTATGTATGCTATTCTTGCAGGAATATACATAGCCCTTGGAGCTGCCAGCGCTTCTGTTATTTTCTCCTATACTTTTGATGCGGGTCTTGCTAGGTTTTTAGCGGGAATTATCTTTTCAACGGGGCTTATTCTTGTGCTTCTGGCAGGCGCGGAGCTTTTTACCGGAAACATGCTCATGACCGCGGGACTCATAGAGAAGAAGTTCTTTTTTATGCATATTATGAGAAATTGGGCTATTGTCTGGCTTGGTAATTTTGCGGGTTCACTTATGGTTGTGTTTTTACTTTATGGCTCCGGGTATTCATTTGACGGCGAATCAATCTCAAAACTGGGCGAAACACTTATTAAGATATCCGACAACAAGCTGTCTCTTTTATTTTGGCCGGCTTTCTTCCGCGGTATTCTTTGTAATATTCTTGTATGTCTGGCGGTGGTAATAAGCTTGTCATCTGTTTCTACGGAAGGGAAGATCCTGGCGGTGGTTTTTCCGATAACTGCTTTTATTATCTGCGGTTATGAGCATTCCGTAGCGAATATGTTCTTTCTGCCTGCGGGGCTTCTGGTAAAAGGCGCTTTTTTTAATATTACCAACCTGGCGCTGATGTTTAATAATCTTATACCGGTAACGCTTGGAAATATTGTCGGGGGAGTCATAATTATTTTACTTCACCCAAAATCGTTTAAAAGATTAAAAGATTTCCTTGCTTCCGGCAATAAATTTTGAAAGAAAAAAGGGAAGATTTATATGTTGAATAGAAACTTAAGAAAGACGTTGTTATTTATAATGTTTTCACTGTTGTTTAGCGGGTTGGCTTTGGTGGTAACCCACTTTTCAAATCTGAAAGCACCCGGAGATTCCGGTTTTTTTATAGTTATCGCGGCCTATTTTGCAGGGCCGTTACTTTCGGCCCTCCTTGTGGAAAAGATAATGTTTCATGAACATCTGCTTAAGACGCTGGACCTTAATTTTGTTTTTAATTTATGGTCAATTGCCGCCCTGGCGGTGCCGCTTGTGTTAGTTCCCCTGTCTCTTGGTTTGGGTTTACTGATGCCGGATGCCGTGTTTGCCGCTGCAAGGTTTAATTTCCTTGATATTGTAAAGGGCATACTTGCCGGCGGAACTATAATTTCAATAATTACTTTTTTTGCGGTCTGCGGTTTTGCGGGTCTGCTTTTTAAAGAACTTGTTTATCTGGGATTTTGGCCTTCTTCCTATTTGACGGGAGTATTTGCGGCGCTTTGGCTTTTTCCCCTGCTTTATATGACAAATTATTATGATGCAAATTATTTGTTATCCGGGCTGCTCATGATTTTACCGTTTATTATCGCGGTTTTTCCGGTTTTTACTTTTGTTAAATGTAAAACAAAAAATATTTTTGTCCCTTCCATTCTGGCCGGTATACTCTTTGCGACGGCTCCGATTGCCCAAAAACTTATTTTTGGAGGAGAGCTTCTTCTTCTGGGGATTAACGGGCTGGCCGGAATAATAGCGGCTTTACTGCTTACAGCAGTTATTTTTGTTTACAACCGGTTTTTAACCGAAGCGTATAAGAGAGTTTACTGACCGTCAACTTTTTAATTGGAGTTGAAATATGCCGAAGCGTTATCGCACAGATATATCAGAATATCTGCAAATATTGTATAGACTGCTTCAAGTTGTCCTGGATTTTTAATAAGATACGGCACTTCCACGTAGAGTTCGTCCACGGGCTCCTTAATGCTTTCCTTGAACCAGCTTTCGTCCTCCTTTACCTGAATAAGTATGTCTTCCTGCTCCATCAGGAGTTCCCGAAGAGCGTTGTTTACAAAAAGACCTTCCAGTAATACTTTGTTATTACCCTGAATAATATACTTGTCGTCTATTTCTTTATGCCCGACAATAATATCCTGCATACCAGAGAATTTCAGTACATTATTATATTTACCTTTTGGAAATATCTTAACACTGAGGCGTTCGTTATTGAAGAAAGGAGCTCGGAACCTTGTATGAATAGTTCCGGAAGAGGTATACGAATCAATAGTTATGATCCAATCCTGGATTTCAAGCTGAAGCACTTTCTCTTTTAAATAATCGGGGTCTAAGAGGTTGTCGCCGATTCCTTTTGAAATCCTATTCCACGCCGCATCTCTAATCAGAGAGAAGCGTGTCCTTTTAGTTATCATAAGTTTTCCCCGCGCATACCAAACTGTAATTCTTCATAATTCTAGCATAGGAAAAAGGCTTTGTCAATCTTCCGGTTTTCTGCGGCATGAATAATGATTTGAATTCCATTCGCCGAAACTTCGGACGTAAGTCCGCAGAGGTTCATAAATCTAGCAAACCTCAATATAATATTTTTCCGCAAAGCCTATCGGATTATAGGAAAGCTTTGCCTTCCGGAGGCCGGGTTCGCCTACGTCCTGCTCGCGGTTTACGAACTCATATTTGCTGAGAAGTTTTTCCGCCGTAAATTGGTTGATTGCCTGATAGATACCCCTGTATTCCGTATTTGCTTTCTCTGCATGACCTACGGCGGTGGTGGAATTAAGCTCCTCAAGGAGGGTAAAGGCCTGCACCTTGCCGTCAACTAGTATTGCTCCGCCGAAAAGTTCCCAATGGGAAAAGTTGTTCAAAAGTTCGATTACCATCAGATCCTCTGCATTTTTTTTGGTGTTTTCCCGGCAGGCTCTCAAGTCGCACCATTTTTGCTGAAGCTGTAAACACTGCGGGATAAGAATGCTGTCTAAAGATTTAAACTCGTAAGAATATCTTTTAATAAAACCGTTTACCAGATTTTTTTTGGCGTGGAACTTCTCTCCGGAAAGGTTAATAAGTTCTTTTACCCTGTAAATATAATCAAAGTCATCTCTGTCGGGATGGGGTTTAAAGCCAGCGCCGGAAAGCTCCATGGCTAGTGCCTTTGGTATGGCTCCGATCCTTCCGGTCTTTAGTTCTTTTTTTATATATTCCGCGCACGCTTTAAAGGTTTCTAGCGGCTTGTTCCTTCCTGCTGGAGAGACGATAAGATTATGTCCGTCGTAAAATCCTTTAAGTATGAGATTATCGTAAAGTTTTGAAATTGACAACATGAGCGATTTGTGATAACCGTATATGAATCCGAGCGAATGTTCGGATATCTCCGGTTGTTCCGCTTTAAGAACCTTCTGTATTTCTTCGTAGTAATCACAGTTTATTCCGGAAAAAACCGGAAAACGAGGTATAACCTTTTGAACCATTATTCCTTCCTTTTCTGATTATTTAGCGCATAAAATAAGACGCATTACTAATAGGCATATGTTAAATATACCATTTTCTCATTAAAAATCAATTAGATTTATCATATAAAAAGTGATTAAAGCAGTTAACCGGAATGTAAAGAGTCTTGCTTTTTCCCATTTCCACTTTTTCTCATTTCTCGGCTTGATTTGCCTTGTAAACGACAGTATAATAGACACATGAAAATATTTGCTTATGACGTTATATCAAAGAAAACCGATGAATTTGACATAAATAATCTAAAAACTTCCTATCGTCGAGACTTGGCGGGTAAGTTTGGAGAGTTTCATAAACATGGAAAAATTGCTCCTCTCGGGTTTGTTCACAAAGGAAAAAAATTCTGCTTGTCTGGAATCCTTCGCCTTTATTATTTTCAAAAAGGAAAGTTTCTTCCCTGGAATTACGGCCTGAAATGGCTCCTTGAAGCCGAATTATTGAATACTAAAATAATGAAAGAGATAGTGCAATATGCAGAAAAAACAGGGATTTTAAACAGGTTTTTATTGCCGAATAAAATAAAATTTCTCCCTCCTGTAGTACCCGGTAAAATTATTGCTCTTGGGCGTAATTTTGCAAAACACGCTAAGGAACAAAATGCTCCCGTGCCGACGGAACCTATTATTTTTGAGAAAGCAGCTTCTTCGGTAATCGGTCCGGATGCGCCTGTAGTCTATCCTGCTTTTATGGTGAAAGAATTTAAAAAGGAGGCAAGAGTGGATCATGAGGTTGAACTTGCCGTAATAATTGGAAAGAAAGCCTCAAAAGTAAAAGCGAAAGATGCAATGAAATATGTTTTTGGCTATACAATTATCAATGATGTTTCTGCGAGAAACATTCAGGCGATAGATTTTATAAAGACCCAGCCGTGGTTTAGGTCCAAGTGTATAGATACTTTCTGTCCGCTCGGGCCCGTGGTTGTCACCAAAGATGAAATACAAAATCCGCATAATTTAAAAGTGGAACTTCGCGTAAACGGAAAAATCAGGCAAAATGATTCCACTAAAACCTTTATTTTTAAGATACCGGAAGTGATAGAATATATCACAAAGTATTTAATGCTTCTGCCCGGGGATATAATCTCCACCGGCACTCCTGACGGGATTTCTCCTGTGTTTCCGGGGGATGTAATGGAAGCAAGGATAGAAAAGATAGGAATTTTAAGAAATAAGGTAGTTAAAGAAAAGTACGAATGACAAATGATAATTTAAGGCGGGCGGGAGAAGCTCCGCCATATTTAAAAAAGAAAAGATTCTATTCGCGGAGTCGTTTTTCCACGTTCAATATATTGTCATTTGTACTTT
>JAZDIO010000141.1:0-5242 GCA_043804965.1 Candidatus Firestoneibacteriota bacterium
AGCAAGTAAAGATCTCTCCGGAATTAAAGTCAGGCCCGCTGCAGAGTGGCTTGCAGGTCTTGAAGCCTAGCAGGAAAGAGGATCAGCGACCAATTAAAAAAAGAAAAATCGGGGACAGCCCCAGGTGCGGTGCAGTCCCCTGAAAAGCAGGACTAATTACCGCTTTGCTATATTTCTGCCGATATGAGGGATACCCTTTAGAGTGTCGACAATTTCGGACACAGAGATTTAAAGACTACGTTGATCTACGCACACCTAGCACCGAAGCACAAGATTGAAGCGGTTAAAACTTATGAAAGACATCTTGGTCAGGTCATAAGTTTAAGACACAAATATGACACAAAGGCTATTTAGCGGATGTGTTTCATAACTACAGTTTCATAATTGCACTTGAAGAAAACCCTTACAGAGGTTATAATATTCGAAAGGCGCATTCGTCATATTCCGTTATGTAGCGATAGCGAAATGATTAAATAAGCAAAGCTTGTTCCGAGAAGACAGATATCTGCATCCCTCTTAAAGGGATAGCGGAATAATAATTTCCTATCGGATCAGACGAATGCAGTCAAGTAGAACATTCGAATTCAAGAAATTTTGGAGTTATAGCAAGTTTACAAGTAAACCATGGCGCATTCGTCTATTTGGTTAGGACATCACCCTCTCAAGGTGGAGATGACGGGTTCGAATCCCGTATGCGCCACCATATACCATTCGCTACGGGCTCAGGTATATGGCACGGCCAAAAACAATTCGAATCCTCAACAAGGATTACACTGATTAAAGAAGAACCCGTCATCAAGGGGTTGTAGGGGATATGGAGATGGCCCCTACGCTTTAGAGGGGTGAACAGCGAGCTTTTTTTTGCGAGCGCCATTAGGGGACTAATCCCCTATTGGGGAGCAAAGCGACGAGGACGGCCTTGAACTACGAAGGGGTTCATGGCTTGGTTCGAATTAACCTTGTAAATTTGTGTAAACTAATTCATTTGAAAACCCGCCTAATTTAAGCTAAAATAAGCCTATGACTCCAATAATTACTTTTATAATCGGTTTTGCGCTCGGGATCCTCGCTTGCTATAGTATTAATCTTCTTCGTAAGAAAGAAGAAGGACAAAGGATGAAGGATTCTTTTAAGGCAATGTCTTTGGATGCCTGGAAGGAGATGATTCCTTTTGTAAATGAAGCCCTTTCAAAGCAGCTTGCTTCAGGGGAAAAAGATCTGGAAAATAAAAAACAGTTAATAGATCAAACTCTTTCAAATATGAAGACCGATCTTTTAAAAGTAGAAAATATTATGAATACCCTTGAAAAGGACCGCGAAAATAAATTTGGCGAACTTACTACTCAAATAAAGCAGACTGCCGAGCAGACGGGAAAGCTAAGAGAGACAACAGATAAACTGAATATCGCGCTTTCTTCTTCGCAAGCCAGAGGTAAATGGGGCGAGAGAATGGCGGAAGATGTCCTCCGGCTGGCGGGATTTACGGAGGGGATGAATTACATTAAACAGCAGAAAAATGAAGCAGGAAATAAACCTGATTTTACGTTTACTCTTCCGAAAAATCTGAAAGTTAATATGGATGTGAAATTTCCGCTGGATAACTACAGGGCGTATTTGAACGCAGGAAGCCAGGCGGAAAGGGATAATTTTGAAAAGAGATTTCTTTCCGATGTCAAAGGAAGAATAAAAGAAGTTACCACCAGGGATTATATTAATGCGGAAGAAAATACCCTGGATTATGTCATTGTGTTTATTCCAAACGAACAGGTCTTTGCTTTTGTAAATCAGAAAGATCCTGAAATAATGGATGAGGCGCTTGCCAAAAAAGTTGTCCTTTGCTCTCCTCTTACGCTTTATGCGCTTCTGGTAATAATGAGACAGGCGATTGATAACTTTAAAATGGAAGCAACGGCGGCTGAAATATTGAAGCTTCTTGCAGCGTTCGGCAAGCAATGGGAGGAGTATACCGGGTGTTACGAAAAACTCGGGGAAAAAATACAGTCTGCGCAGGAAGAATTTACCAGACTGGTAACAACGAGAAAAAACAAGCTGGATTCTGTCGTTAATAAAATTGAAAATCTACGGGAAGAAAACCGTCTTAACCTGCCTGAAGGAAAGGAGTAACCCCCTCTTGGAAAGAAAACATAGAATATTTGTTTTAACCGTAGCTTTTTTTATGTCTATGTGCTTTGGCGCCGGCTATGCCTGGAGCGTTTTTGCGCAGGAGCTTCATACTGGATTTGCTTTTTCTATGAAGGATGCGCAGTTGGTATTCGCAATTTTTCAGGTTGCCTTTGCGGCCGGTTTTTTGGCGGGCGGAAGATTGATAAAAAAGACGGGACCCCGCGTTCTTGCTTTCCTGGGCGGAATTATCATGGGAGCCGGTTTTTTTATTTCAGGTTTATTTGAGCCGGCTCCGATGATTTTAATGGCAGGCGTGGGGATGCTGGGAGGGGGAGGAGCGGGACTTGCTTATATAGGTCCTCTTGAAACAGTCCAAAGGTGCTTTCCTGATAAAAAAGCGCTGGCGACAGGCTTTTCCGTCGGAGGACTGGGTATCGGATCCTTGCTTCTTGCTGTGGGGGTTGATCATTTATTAAGGAACGGGATGCATATTTCGCTGGTCTTTAAAATTGCAGGGGTCTTAGTTATAATAATAATATGCGGGCTTTCTTTCTTCCTCCGCGCTCCCGAGGCCGGAACTTATGAAAAAAAAATTCAACCGTTAAAATACAAAGAGATATTTTCCTCTTCAAATTTCTGGGCGCTGTTTTCGGCTATGTTGGTTTCGTTATTTGCCGGACTTATGGTTATCGGAAATATGAAATCCCTGGGTATGAAATGGGGAGTTGCCGGGATGTATGCGACTATAGGGGTCTCCGTCCTGGCCTTTTTTAATTCAGGCGGAAGGATATTATGGGGCCTTATAATTCATAAAATAGGCGAGATAAAAAGCATTTATTTGTCTATTTTACTGCAAGCTGCGGTGATATTTTTTGCCGTGTTTTTTGTGAGAAACTCCGCGCTCTTTTTTATTTTTGCAATGCTGGCAGGCCTTAATTACGGCTGCGCTCTTGTGGTTTACGCCTCTTCTGTTTCCAGGTATTTCGGGGTAGAAAGACTGGGGCAGATTTATCCGCTTCTTTTTGCCGGCAATTTTATAAGCGGGCTTATCGCGCCGCCTTTTGCCGGATATATATTTGATCGTACGGGAAGTTATGACTATGCGCTTTTTTCGGCTTCCGGGATCCTGATAGGGGGGCTGATTCTCTTTTCTATTTTGTTTAAAAATCCTGATGCCGCGGAAAACCCGGCACGCCCTTAAAATCTTAATTTTCATCCGCCCAAGACATATGTTTTTTACTTTGCAGAGGATAGGACATTTCTATTTTGCGTTGACACCTCCTGTGAAACCCCCTTGTTTTTTGAGGGGATATATTGTAGACTACCTGTAGATAATGTTTTGGCTTATGGAGTTAGAAGTTTCGTCAGGAAATATAATGAACAATAAGTTTTAATTAAGTATCTGCGCGTGAACATATAAATTTAGTTTGCGAGGTCCTGTGATTTTTTAACGGGAAAAAAGGAGAGAAGATAATGAATATAAAAGTGTTTGTACTGCTTGTGTTCCTTGCCGGTCTGGTTCTTGCGGGCGGCAGGGGGGTAAAGGTGCCGTATTTTGACGAAGAGCTTGGAGAAAATCAGAAATTGCAGGAGGAAGTGAGAGATATATATGACGGGAGTTATAAAGAAGTGCCTGCCACGGCAAAAGCTATAGTGGAATGGACCTGCGCGAATTTCAAAACGCATCCTGAGGCCGTAAAATCATTTTTCAAATGGCTGGATAAAAATCCCGAAGCAAAAGAAGCGGAGTATATGCATTCATTTTCAACTGTAAAGCTGGAAGTGCTCGCGCTGGAAGATGAAAAACTGAAAGCGGAAGTAAAGATGCTTGCGGAGAAGTTTAAAGAGCATAAAGGGAACCTGCTGGAGCAAAAAGGCGCGCTAAAAGATGTATTTGATAACAGCAAAAGCTTTCCGCTCCTAAAGAAATTTCTGGAAGATTATGCGGCTCTGCATAAAAAGAGTTTTATCGGAAAATGCGCCGAGGAAATTAATAAAAAATGAAAAAGGTAATAGTTCTTTTAATAAGCATCTTTCTGGCGGGAATGTATTCTCAGGAATTTAAGTGGGCCAGGGCGCAGTTTGGAATAGAGAATCCTAAGGGATCCAGGCTGTATCAGGAATATCATATAGAAGACTGGGATATTGACCTGAATGCGGATTTGCACCTGCTCAGAGAGCTTGAAAAGACAACAACATTAAAGCCTGTTCTGAAAGTGCACACGGTAAGGCTGGATGACCTGCAGGAAATGACAAAATATCCGCTTATATTCATGCATGCCTCGGATTACGGAGTTTTTTCAGATAAGGAAGTAGGTAATTTAAGGGAATACCTGAAGAGAGGCGGGATGATCTATGCGGACGATTGTAACGCAGGACCGGAAGGAGACAGGTTTTTCCGCAGTATAAACAAATTATTTGAAGAGAGGGTTTTTCCAAAAAAGAAGTTTGAAGAATTAACCGAAGACAGCCCCATATTTCATTCGCATTTCGAGATGCCGATGGGTCTGCCGCTCATTGCCGGAATCAAGCATCCGTTTATGGCGCTGAAGGATGATAAAGGGAGAGTGATGGTTTTAAATTCCTCCGCTGATTTACACTGCGGCTGGACGGGAGGCGGTCAGGCGACGCCTCTTCAGATAAAACAATCCTTAAAGATGGGAGTAAATATAATAATATATGCGATTACAAATTAACAAGATTATTGCAGCGTTAATACTCGCAAGTTCCTTTTTCTATGGAGAGGCCTCTCCCGAGATGATTGAACAATGGCTGAAAGGGGATAATGCCGCGATCAAAGAAATCGGAATAAAGGAAATAGGAAAGAGAAAGCTCGAAAAATTTGTTCCGCAGTTAAAGGAGCTTCTGATAACGGAACTAAAAAAAGAAGAAGTAAAAGTTGAAATAAAAAATAAGGAAGAAAAAGGCAAAAAAAGACCAAAATGGAGCAAAGAAAAAGACAACGAGAAACAAAAAGAAGAAGAATCTGAAAAATTACGGACGGCAGCAGCGGCAGCTTTGGCGAATTTTAAGGGAGATAAAGAAATACCGGCGCTGCTTTGCAGTGTGTTAGAGAAAAACAAATACATGCGTAGTTTGAGAATGGCCTGTATCCGCG
>JAZDIO010000142.1:0-12558 GCA_043804965.1 Candidatus Firestoneibacteriota bacterium
CTTTAAAAGCTGATATATTTACCATTTATCCTCCATGAATATGAACAGCACAATATCATATTTTGGTGCGCCCGGGCAGACTTGAACTGCCAATCACCAGCTTCGGAGGCTAGTGCCTTATCCAATTAGGCCACGGGCGCATTTTACCGCAGTTAAAACAAAGCATTAGCGGTCAATTTTCGATTATCAGTATTATACTATATTGAAGGTCATTTTGGCAGGGCTAAAATACTCCTGCAGCGAAGTACTTAAAAAAGTGAAAAAGTGTGACCGTCACACGGTGACTGTCACAAAAGGGACGGCTATTTATCTACAAAATTCCAAAAATGCTTCATATGCCCACTTGTCGGATTCTTCCGTAACGCCTATTCCATGCAAATCTCCGTAATTTTTTGCCATAAACCCGCCGTTTTTTCCGTAGAAATACTTTACCAGATCCCGGGCTGTTTGCTCTATAAGTTTCTTATCGCCTGTCGGGAGGACTTTTTGAATATCCACAGGAGAGAACAAACAAACTTTTCTTTTTTGAAGATAGGCTCCCAGCTTTTCCATTCCATAGATAGTCGGCTGATCAAACTGAAAACAATTTACCCCGGTATCAATAATATCAGGAAGCAATGCCCAATTGTAACCGCAGGAATGCATTTCCACAAGAAGATTCTTCTGTCTGGCCGCTTTCATAAGCCGTTTATAATACGGTTTAAATAGTTTCTTAAACATATCCGGAGAAATGAGAGTCCGGTCCTGAGTGCCCCAGTCCTCGCAAAAGACAATACCATCCGCACCAATTTCAGCAGCTTTGTTTATAATCGTCTCAAGCACATCCGCCACCATAGAGTGAAGTTTATGAATATTTTCTCTCTCCAAAGCAAGATCTTCAAAATAGATTTCCATCTTCCTTAAATACCGGCTGTTAGAGAAAATAAATCCCGGAATACCCAGCATTCGAAAATGCTGATTATTATCAAGCTCCCAGGCCTTCTTTATTTCTGTCAAATTTGGCGCATTTTCAAAATCAGGAGCTTTGTAGGATTTAAGATCTTCCCATTTTTTTATGGCAGGGGTCAGGATCTCTCCCCCCGCAGAAAAACCTTTTATTCTGTACCAAACGTTGCCCCAAACATCATCATAGTATTCAAATTTCTCGTCTTCCCATTTTTTCTGCTCCCAGCCTTTCGCTTTAAGTCTCTTGCCCGAAAAATCATTCATTCTGGATTCACCTGCACCTGTCGGACTAAAAGCCATACCTATACGAGAAGGAGAGGTTAACGACATATTTCTTATTACAATTTCTCTTGGCGTTTGAGGCATTTCATCCTCCAAAAATTAATTTTATTTAAATTTATTAAATCCTGATTTCTCTTTTTTCTTTTGACGACTGGTAAATGCTCATAATAAGTTTCACCGCTTTTTTACCTTCCTCCCCGTTAATCATCGGCTCGCGGTCTTCTTTTATCGCTTCAATCATATCTCTTACCTGATACCCATGACCTATCATGGATATATCTTTAATATCATTATTTACAGAGGGTTTTTCTTTTTCTCCCGCAAAATCCCAGGTTAAATAACCCGCATCGGACATAATTACCGTTCCTTTTTCCCCTGAAATCTCAAACCTGGTGGGTAATTCAGGATAAATAGAAGTTGTCCCTTCAATTATTCCAATAGCGCCGTTTTTATATTTTACCATTACTAATGCTGTATCCTCTACCTGTATATTTCTCGTTTTAGTTTCGCAAAGCGCATAGACTGAACTTACCCCTCCCATCATCCAGTTAATAAGATCAATCCCATGTATCCCCTGGTTCATTAAAACACCGCCGCCGTCAAATTCCATTGTGGCTCTCCAACCCGCGCTCTTGTAATACTCCGCTGAGCGCGAATATTTAAGATAAGCATCGCCCAGAACCAGCTTTCCGAACTTTCCTTCTTCTATAGTCTTCTTCAGGAATTTTGAAGTCGGAAAGGTCCTTCTCTGAAATATAACTCCAAGTTTCACCTTATTACCTCTGCAGACTTTTATCGCATCATCACATTTCTTTTCGGTAACCTCCAGCGGCTTTTCAACTATTATATGCTTCCCCGCCTCCGCAGCCGCTTTTATGATTTCCCCGTGTAAACCGCTCGGGTTGCAGATATGCACAACATCTATTTTTCTGTTTTCCAGCATTTCTTTGTAGTTTTTATAGACCTCTTTTGCGCCGTAGTCCGCGGCGAGTTTTTTTGCCTTTTCTTCCGCAATATCACAGACAGCAATAAATTCGGCATTCTCCTTATTGGCAAGTATGGCCTTTGCGTGTGCCGGCCCGATAACACCTGCTCCTACTATAGCAAACCCAAGTTTTCCATTTTGCATTTTTATCTCCTTTCCGAATCTTTTCCGCTCTTAACTATCTGCTAACTACTAAATTATACAAACTTAATGATGCCTAATCTTGGGTTTTCTTAAGATATACTTGGTAAATCTTACCTGAGTGAAATTCCGCGATAATCCGACGGAGTAAAGCCTGTAAGCTTTTTAAAAGTATGATTAAAATTACTTAAATCCTTGAACCCGGTTTCATATGCAATAGCAATTATTTTTACCTCCGGATTCAATTCGAGTCTCTTTTTCGCTTCGTTTATCCGCTTTTCTATTATATAATTTTTAATACTTATTCCCGTAATACTGCCAAATTTTGAACTTAAATAATTAGGGGCCAAACCTGTAATCTTCGACAGCTTACAGAGGTTTAAATCCGAAGAAATATTCTTGTCAATGTAATCAAGGCACCCTTGAATAACGGCATCTTTTATCTGCTTCGGCGACTCTTGAGCTTTCGCCATGTGTTTTTGTACAAGTAAACACAGCCTGGCCATTCCTACAACAATCGATTCTTTCCAAACAATATTTTTTTCTGTAAAATCCTTAAAAAGCCCTTTTACAACCATTCCAACTTCGACAGATTCGCTTTTTTCGAAATTCAGAAGACGCATGTTCTTACTGTCTTTAAACAATGTTTTTAAAGCATATGGCTTCAGCAACCCATAATTACTAAAAATGTAGGAGGAACATATAATACCGGCTTTGTACAGAGGTTTCTTTTTGTTAACACTTGCAATTCTATGATACTCATGTCTGTGTATAACCAGAAGCATACCTTCTTTAACCGGATAAATCTTATTATTTACTATATAGACACCCTCTCCGGAAAATACATATTGTAATTCTATTTCACCGGGATGAGAATGCAAATGTCTGTAAGGAATAGTATTTTTTATTAAATTTATCACAAAAGGGAATTTCTTATCAAAAAAACCCACCCTATTAGAATTAGAGTTTCTCAATCTGGTACCCGCCATATAAAATCTCACAATCTATTTATTTATATTATTAATTATATCACAAAAGCAGTTTAATTAATAAAATATTATATATTTGGATAATGTAAAATGTTCAATTCACCCATTATTCTAAAGTTTTATAAACAGAAATTGCGGACAAAAGCCACCTTAAACCTTAGGCATTTTCGGTGAATTTATCTGGTAAGTTTGTATACTAGCGGTCTGCCGCCGTCGGTTTCGCCCATATAGACGGTACCGTCGGCTGTCACGGTCATGCCGTGATAGTAGCACATCGGATATCTTGTTTCCGGCTGCCCAAAATCCGTGAACTTGTTTTTCTTCGGGTCGTAAGCGACAAGGTGCATCACCGGATAGCCGGCGGAAAGATAAATCAAACCGTCCGGGCCCTTTGCCATTCCCGTTATACGCGGAGATAGAAGAGGTTTACCTGCAATTGAAACCTCGTCCGTGTCAGGATTTATTTTCATAAGAAGCCCGTCAACCGTGCCGACATAAAGTTCGCCGTTATCATCCGTGAACCAGCTGTCCAGTCCGATGTTACTTCCTATATCTTTTCCGACATGGAAAACCATTGTCTGAGGCAGACGGAAAAGCTCTTCTTTTTTGGAGTCATACTTAAAGAGCTGCACTGACCCGTCTCCGTGCAGCCAGCCGCCGTAAACATTACCGTTCTTCGCCACCCCAAAATTATGCGAACAGTACTGGGATATTTTACCAAAGTCGCGCGCTTCCTTCGTTTTAATATTAAAAGAATAAAAATGATAATCCGGTATGCCGTAGCCATAAATCATCTTTTTCTCCGCATCAAGGCACAAAGAATGAACACCATTCTGTTTCATCATAAGCCCGAGGTCTGAAACTTTTTTTGTTTTTTCGTCATACGAATATATTCTTCCGCCCTCAAACGAGCCCATATCAAAAGAACCCATCGCAGCATTTGCCGTACCAGTAATTGTTCCTCCAACGCCGTTCCAATCAAGATTTATTCCCCTGCCGATATATATTATGCCGTCTTGGTCTTTAACCAGCGAATTATGAATCTTATCCAGAACCTGAACGCGGTTCTTTCTCTCCGGAAATATCTGCCCTATATCCGTTACTTTGTCGGTCTTAGGATCAATCCCCGCAAGACAGTTCAGGGAAGCGGTCAATCCTGCATATATAGTCCCGCTCTTCCCCTGCAAAAGAGCAGTAATAGCGCAGGCCTCTCTTAGCTTTACCTCAATTGCCTTTATTTTGAACTCTTTCATTGATATTCTCCTTTAGCTCTCTTTATTATTGTAACCGATTATTTATTATATTCAATTGCCTGACTTGATATATTGTTGACATTTCTTGATATTTTTTATATATATTCACAAGTTATGTAATTTATGATATAATCTCTATATGTCAACAACTAAAACGCTGTTAAATAGCAGTATCGAACTCCGGGATTTTCTTCCCCTAATGGAAAAACTTACCGGTTTCAAGATAAGTTTTTCCGATTTTCGCGTCACTTCAAGACAAAACGCCAAGCTTTTCCTTAAAGAAAACGAATTTATTCATACTTGCGGTTATTGCCTGGCAATAAAGGAAAAGGAAAATGTCCGCCCTGCCTGTTTTAGCAGCGACGGTAGAACGATTACCAAGGCCATTTCCGAAAAAAAAGCAAAAAAGCATACCTGTCATGCGGGAGTTAATGAAATAATAATGCCCGTATACTCAGGAACAAAATATTTGGGCTGCGTGGCGGCAGGCCAGGTCTTTTTTCAAAAATATACCGCCAAGGAAAAAGCCGAATATATGAAATATTTAAAAAGACTTGGGGTTGACGTGAAAAAGGCTTCCCTTGAGTTTGACAGGATGAAAATAGCCCCTGAAGATAATATCAGGCTGGCTGTAAAATTTCTAAAACTTATAGTAAAATTTATAATTGATATAGACCGGGAAGAAACAAAGAATTCACCGGAGGGGAAAAAACAAGCGCTTGCGGGAGTTGAACGAATCCGGGCCGGCAGATATGCCGCAATAATCTCGCGCGTAAAAGAGAACATGCAAACGCTCCCTTCCTCAAGCATTACGCTAAAAGGAGCCGCAGCTGCGGCAGGAATGAGCCCGTGTCATTTCAGCAGAATCTATAAAGAAACTACGGGAAGAAAGTTCAGGGACTATACCTTCGAACAAAGAATTGAGCGCTCCAAATCAATGCTGACAGATTCAAACATCAAAATCTCCGATATTGCGGAAAGATGCGGTTATAAGGAAACAAGCTCTTTCAGCAGGGCTTTTAAGAAACTAACAGGCGAATACCCGGGGGCCTATAGAACCAGAGAGTTGAGTAAAGTCTAAAATATCAGACAATAATCCTTTGCGAAATCCGACTAGGCGGACAAAAAACGCCGTAAAAAAACAATAGCTTTATTCCGGGCATTACTTCTTCTTTTTCTTCCCTTCTTCAACGCCTGCTTTTATTTTCTTTATCAGGTCGTTTACTTTCGCTGTGGTTTCCTTATCCAGCTTAAGGTCCCTTAAAAACTCATAATTAGTATTCACTTTTTTCTTTTTCTTGTATAATTCGTCCAAATCACCCCGGGTCAGCTCCGCCACGGCGCAGGCTGCGATAATATCGTCTTTACTGCTCCCTTTTTTCTCAAATAATCCTAAAACTTTTTCTTCTGATATGTTTGTAGCACTGACGACTGCTTTAGATACTAATTCGGAATAATCAAAACCCCCGGCTCCGCCCATACTGCCTCCGGAAAACCTGACACTTAGAACCGCAACTTTACTTCTCCCCTCAAAAACATCACAGGGGCCCCCGCCGGAAGATACAGAAAAAGTAAAGCGCCGCCTTGTTGATTGCATGATAAAATCTCCGGAATAACCGCCGCCGCTGTTTGAGAGTTTTCCTCTGAAGACTTCATCCTTATTATTCCAGGGACCTATAATATCCCCCTCATAATCGCTGCCCTTTGACTCAAGAGTACCTTTAAACGTCTTTGCAGAGGTGCTTTGCCACTGGCAAGTATAAGAACCTTCTATGGTTACCGAACCAGCATTTAGAATAACAGGAATTAGAAGACTAAAGACCGTAATAATAATTTTTTTCATCTTTTCCTCTCAAACAAGCTATAACAGTATCAAACACCCATATTATATACGTTTGAGCGCTATTTCAAGAAGCAGATATTTATGTAAGAAAATTTACTTTTTCCGCTTCTGCCTGAGCTTTAAAATCCCCTAATATTGCTCTCAAAAAAATTAAAAACAGACATTAATATTCTTGTTTTTTCTGATTTTCTTCAGTGTTTAATGCTTTTCTTTTTCGAGCTTCGAGTTTTTCACTCCCGTATTTTTATCGTACTCTTCCAGCTCTTTTGTGTGCTTTTCCCATTCGAGATGCGCCTGGTCTATTCTTTCTTTCAGATTTTTATGCTCTTTGACCTGCTCCACGGAATCTCTTGATTTATACGTTGCAGGATTAGAAAGAAGCGCCCCTATTTCGGCATACCGGGCTTCCAGAAAAGCCGTTTCTTTTTCAGCTTTTTCTACACGCCCTAATAATTTCGCCCGCTTATATTTATCATGCTTTACTTTTCTCTTTGCTTCCTGAGGCCTGGTTTCATTCAAAGAAGAACTTTCTTTCTTGGGCATTTTCACGATGCCGTTTTTTAAACCTTCAGCTTCTTTTTGAAGAAGTTTTTTCTTGTATATATAATAATCAAAATCCCCGGGATAAGCCGTCAGTTTTCCGTTGTCTACTTCCACTATTTTGTTCGCAATGCTCTTTATAAAATGGACATCATGGCTTATAAAGCAGATGGAACCCGTATAATCTTTAAGCGCTTTAATAAGAATATCCCGGGAGGGAATATCGAGATGATTGGTCGGTTCATCCATCAAAATAAAATTCGGAGGATTCGAAAGAACTTTCACCAGCACCAGCCGGCTCTTTTCCCCCCCGCTTAATACCTTAACCTGCTTAAACACATCGTCGCCCTTAAACATAAATATGCCGAGATGTTTTCTTATTTCCAATTCACTCCGCATCGGACATACCGAATCTACCTCCTGAAAGCAGGTCTTCTCCGGGTCAAGCACATCCAAACGATACTGGGGATAGTACTCCGGCTTTACATTAAAACCCTCTTTTCTCTGCCCTTTTTCAAAAGGAAGGATCCCGGCCAGTATCTTAAGTAACGTGGATTTTCCCGCTCCGTTTACGCCGACCAAAGCTACTTTATCCCCGCGGTCAACCTTAAAATCCACACCTTGATAGACTTTATTTTCCCCGTAACTTTTATGCAGGTTGTGAAGGCTGATTACTTCCCTGCCGCTTTTTTCCGGCTGGGGAAAAGAAAATCTAAGCGTCTTCTGTTCCTTAACAACCACAATCTCTTCCATTTTTTCTATATATTTCATTTTACTTCTTGCAGAGGCCGCTTTACTCGCTTTGGATTTAAAACGGTTTATAAAATCCTGCAGTTGTTCTTTTTCTTTGTCCTGCCTCTTTTTCGCATCCAACAACTGCGCTTTTTTTAATTCTTTCTGGTCAACCATATACTGATAATTGCCCTTGTAGGTTACAAGTTTTCCGCTGTCAATATCCACAAGCCTGGTTGCAACATGATCCATAAAGTCACGGTCATGAGAGGTAAAAATAAGTATGCCGTCGTAAGAGGTGATATAATCCTGAAGCCAAAGTAAGGAATTCAAGTCCAGATGATTTGTCGGTTCATCCAGCAGCATAATATCCGAGGGGTTTACAAGAAGCTTTGCCAGGGCAATACGCATGAGCCACCCGCCTGAGAATTCCTCAGTTTTTCTTCCGTAATCTTTCTCCGTAAAACCAAGTCCTGCGAGTATTCTTTTAGCCCGGTACTCCGAAGATACGCCTTCGCTCCTTTCCACTTCCAAATGAAGACGAGAATATTCCGCGAAAAGCTGATCATTATGCCCGCCTTCGGCCATCCGGTGTTCAATATCCACAAGCTCTTTTTTCAACGCTTTAATATCTTTACTGTCGCTCATTACTTCCTCGAGAACTGTTTTTCCCCTTATTGAATCAATTTCCTGCGGAAGAAAACTGACGCGGGAAATGCCCTCCCGCACAATCTCCCCTGAATCCGGATGCTCTTCTCCCATAATTATCTTGAAAATAGTAGTTTTCCCGGACCCGTTAGGCCCTATCAAAGCAACCCGTTCGCCGGAATTAAAAAAAACAGAAGCGTCCTCAAGCAAGACCCTCTCCCCAAAATGTTTTGATAAATTAGTAATTTGCAGCATTTTTTCCTTACGTTTTAAAATGTAAAGACCCACCTAGGCGGGTCTATTAATGATTATAACACGATCTTCAGTATTTTTGAATAAAGAAAAAGCTAAAGAGGCAGAAATTCCTTATGACGGTTATTTTCGTGATTTTGTAGTTGCCCGATTCATCGGGCGCCTTAAAAACGCTCAATGAATTGAGCTACAAGAAAAATCACGCACTTTTCCCTTCTTGAGGAATTTCTGCTAAAGAGGGACAGGCACGTGCCTGTCCCTCTTTTTTAAAACCAATCTAGGAGCTTTTTATCATTTCTTTTTACGATAATTCCTTGATATGAAACAGGCTCCTATGCCGATTGCAGCAGCGATAGTGCCTCCAAAGAACTGTGCAACTGGCCACATTGACGATCCTCCGCCCTGGTATGGAACAAAATATTCATAATAGAGTAAGACGGCCAACAAACCAAACCAAGGAATCGCACCAGCCAAAACAATACCAAAGCTATTTTTAATAAAATAACCACAAATAAAACCAATTATAGCTGATGGAATCAATAGGCCTGACCATACAATTACGCCTGTAACCATAATTTATTTCCTCCTATAGACGCAAAAATTTTACAATAAATAACTATTTAGACTGTGTCGCAATTCAATTTTTAGCTTCACGGCCGCAATATATAGGCTCGATAAATCGAGCAACTACAACTTGTTGTGTAGTATATTTTTCTGGTTGCGACACAGTCTCTATTGGATTATAGCACGATCTTCATTTTTGAATAAAGAAAAAAATCGACAATTACCACAAAAAAGGGGACAGGCACGTGCCTGTCCCCTTTTTGTCTTTATTTTCTTTTTTTCTTTCCGTTGAAAATTGATTTTGAGGATTCATAGTCCGAAACGGTTATATAATCTTTCAGCGCCGATTTTACAGCAACCCCGTAATTCTCAAAATCAGTTTTGCTTTTGTCAACTGCAGACTCAAAATATCCTTCACTCCCGCAGATATACGCAAAATTCATAAAAACCTGAAGAAAGGCATGTATTATTTTTGCCGCGGCTTTCCCTGCATTCTTCAGAATATAATAACGCGCTTCCTTGAAGTATATTACTGCGCGCTGTAAAGAAGCGGCAAAAAACCATTTTACCCTTTGGCCGAAAATAATCGCGGCAGGAACAACAACCAGCGTTAAAAGCGTCGAGGTAATTACCCCGCCCACAATAACCCACCCCATCGCGGTACGCTGTTTCGCAGCTTCATTTAGGCCAATGGCCACGGGAATAGTGCCCGCAACCAGAGTCAGTGAAGTCATTATTATCGGGCGCAGGCGGGTCTTTCCTGCTTCGATTATTGCTTCTTTCAAAGTAAGGCCCTTCTCTGCAAGCTGTTTCGTATAGTCCACAAGCAATATCGAGTTTTTAGTCGCAATGCCAAAGAGCATGATAATACCTATAATAGAAAATATATTCAACGACTGTCCGGCCAGCCATAAGGCCAGAAGAGCGCCGGTGACAGCCAGAGGCAAAGGCAGAAGAAGAGTAAACGGCGTCGCAAAAGATTCATATAAACTCGACAGCACCATATAAATAAATAATACCGCCAAAACAGCGGCAAGCATCATGTTCACGCTCATCTCCTCAAATTGTTCGCCCTGCCCCTCATATCTATAACTCATTCCTGAAGCCAGAAGATTTTTGTCTTTTATCTCTTTATTAAGATAACCTATCAGATCGCCGACACCATATTTCGACCCGATATCCGATTCTATTTTAATACTTCTGAGCCCGTTTGACCTCTGGATTGTTGAAGGCCCCTCGGAGGAGACAAGTTTTGCCGCCTGATTAATATTAATAAGACGATAATTTACATTCGGCACTTTTACCTTTGAAAACGATTCTTTCAAATCTCTGTCGGAATCCTGCAAACGCACGCGGATATCCCATTCCTTTCCCTGTTCTCTGAATTTTGCCGGAGTAACACCCTCAACCTGCGCCCGTATTTCGGCACCGGCAATCAGAGTGGAGATACCCAGTTGCTTGGTTTTTTGTTCATCATAAATCAATTTCATCTCCGGTTTTCCCGGTTTAAACGACATATCCGGCTCCACAAAACCCGGATGATTTTCCAACAAGCCTAAAATCTTTTTTGCCGAAGCCTCTAATTCCAATTCCTCATTACCCGTAACGGTCATCGTAAACGGCTTCTGACCCCCGAACATCGTATCATAATCGTTAATCGCAAGATTATATTTCTTATATTCTGTAAGCTGCCCCCTTAATTTATCTTTGAAAGCAGCCCCTCTGATCTTTCTTTTATTCGGAGGGACCAGCTTTATAAACATCTCGGCCTTGTTAGCGCCGGTATTACCGCCGACTACCAGAGTCGTAAGTTCCACCTCGGGATTCTTCCTGACAACCTCATCCATCTTCCTTGCTGCTTCATAAGCCGCGTCTAAACTGGCTCCGGGTTCAAGTTCCAGCTCCGCCTTAAACTCTCCCTGATCCGGAGGAGGCAGGAAAGTCATAGGTATCGCATTATACCTAAGAGGAAGCAGGCTCAAAACGAACAACACAACAGCTATCCCGATAATTACAAACGGAAATTTTATGCTTATCCTCAATACTTTTTCATATTTCTCGTTCATCCACTTCTGAACAGCATCAAAACTCTTTGTTATCGGCGCCATAAACATACGCCAGATCCTCGCAAAAACATTATCGGATACTTTTGTAGAGATAAACTTTGCGGAAAGCATCGGCCCCATGGTAAGGGCGTCAAATAAACTGATTAACATCACAAAGCATACTGTAAGCCCGAATTCCCTGAGAAATTTACCCGCAATACCGCCGACAAAAGCAATAGGGCCGAAAACCGACATGATTGCCAAAGTAGTGGCAATTACCGCAAGCATTACCTCTTTTGTGCCTGCTCTCGCCGCATCTGCAGGGTCTTTCCCCATCTGAATATGCCGGAATATATTTTCCCTGACAACTATAGCATCGTCCACAAGCAGGCCGACCGATAAAGAAAGAGCCAGCAACGTAAGCATATTAACCGAGAACCCCGCGGCAAAAACTAAGATAAAAGCGCCAATCAACGAGTTGGGCAAGGCCAATCCCGTAATAACGGTGGACCTTACATTTGCCAGGAACAAAAAGACGACAATGATAACGAGAATAATACCTATCATTATTGATTCGCTTACATCAAATATATTATTTCTTATGGCAACAGCGCTGTCCCTGACTATGCTTAATTTTCCGCCTTTAACTTCCCCGGAAAAAGTTTTATTAATTTCCTTCAGGCATTTTTTTACTTTATCCGCGACATCCGCGGTATTCGATCCATTTTGCTTATAAATATTTACAGCTATGCCTTTCTTTCCATTTATAAACGCCCGGCTGGTTTCATCCTCGCTGCTGTCCGCCACTTTAGCAAGCTGGGATAACCTTATCGGAACATCATTCCCTATAAATTTCACCGTTACATTATTAATATCCTGGACTGTATTGAATTCACCCAGAGACCGGTACACCCATTCTTTACCCGGATTCACCGAATCAGGCCTTTTTCCTAGAGGAATATTCTGTCCGGACAAGCCAATCGCCTGCGCGACCTGAGAAACAGACAAGGTATAATAATCAAGGGTTTTTCTGTCCAGAAGAACCTGTATTTCCCTTTTTGAACCGCCAAAGATCTCCACCCTGCTTACTTTATTCACCTGTTCCAGAAGAGGTTTTATTTCTTTATCCGCATATTCATACAGGACATCAGAAGAAACATCTGCTTCTAAAGCCGCGGTAATTACAGGCTGATCCGTGAAACTGAATCTCTCAATTACCGGTTCATCTATCTCCTTAGGCATCTTGGCTTTTGCGAGAGCGACTTTCGAACGGACTTGCTGTTCGGCATCCATTGTGTTTGTTTCCAGTATAAATTCTATCCAGACCAGGGCCATGTTA
>JAZDIO010000143.1:0-5384 GCA_043804965.1 Candidatus Firestoneibacteriota bacterium
AAGACGGTTTTGATACGAATTTGGAGAAATATAGGGTGAATTTAGGCCGGTCCGAAAAGGAAATTAAGGATATGAATTCAAGAATAGAAGCGGAACTTATAGATGTTTTGAATTTGAAGGAAAGAAAAAGATTTAACATGAAAGAAACAATTGAAGCTATAAATGCAACACTAAATATTATAGCATAATGGAATAAAATCGGACAATTTTCGGACACTCGAAAAAAAGACGCAAGATGATGTTAGGTTATTGAATTTGACAAAACCACTTAAATCTGTTGCTATTTTACAGGTGTTTTTTTTAGTTCAACTTCCGCCACAAAGCGTTGACGGATCACGCCCTTAGGGCGAGACCTGCCGGGCGCAGATGAAATAGCTGTCGATTTTGTTAGTAATATATAGCGTAATTTAAATGTATTAAATAAGTATTATTTTGTTTTTGGTTTGATTTTTAGTGGATTTTAATGGTATCATATGTACCGTTACACCGTAATACTCATCCGCTTTATGCGGAAATATTTTTACTCGGCTTCTGCCGTATGCGCGTAGCCAGGTAAAAGGAGGCCATAATATGGCGAAAGTAATACTGGAAAAGATAGAAAAGAGGTTCATCAACAACCCGAAACCCGCGGTTGCTGAAATGAGTCTCGAAATCAATGATAAGGAGTTCGTTGTCCTTGTCGGACCTTCGGGCTGCGGTAAATCAACGACTTTGAGGATGATCGCGGGCCTTGAAGAAATCACATCTGGAAAAATATTAATTGACGATAAGGTGGTCAATGATACTGCGCCTAAGGATAGGGACGTGGCGATGGTATTCCAGAATTACGCGCTTTATCCTCATATGACCGTCTACGATAATATGGCTTTTGGTTTAAAAATAAGAAAGTATCCGAAAGAAGAGATCAAGCGCAGGGTTATGGAAGCCGCGGAGATTCTGGGGATCCAGGAGCTCCTCGAAAGGCGCCCGAAACAGCTTTCAGGCGGACAGCGTCAGCGTGTAGCCGTAGGCAGGGCCATTGTGAGAAAGCCGAAAGTTTTCTTGTTTGACGAACCTTTGTCTAATCTTGATGCCAAACTCAGGGGCTCGACAAGAACGGAAATTATTAAACTGCATAACCGCCTTCAGGCGACCATGATTTATGTTACTCACGATCAGGTGGAAGCTATGACCATGGGCGACAGGATTGTTGTAATGAAAGACGGTTTTGTTCAGCAGATAGGCGATCCTGTCACCATTTATGATCGTCCTGCGAATAAATTTGTTGCGGGTTTTATAGGCACCCCTCCGATGAACTTCTTAAACGGAAGGATTGAAAAGAAAAACGGGAATGTTTATTTTAGCGAAGGAAGCTTTACTCTGAAACTGGATAAGAGCATGAATGATAAGATGTCTCTTTATGACGGGAAAGAGGCTGTACTCGGCGTCCGTCCGGAGTATATAGAGGAAAAAAGAACTTCAAAGCTTAACGATCCTGATTGGAAGGTATCGGCAATGGTGGACGTGATTGAACCCATAGGATCTTCTGCTTATGTTTACCTGACAACCGGGCAGTCTTCTTTTGTCGCGTCTCTTGATTCTCATGAGCAGCTTCGAATTTCTGAAAAAGGAGAAGTGGTCTTTAATATGGAAAAAGTACACTTCTTTGACAGTCAGACAGAAGCTACTATTATTTAGGTCCGGAAAAGAGATGTCAAAAAAAAGTGAATATGCTATAGGTGTTGATCTCGGCGGCACTAATATTGCCGCCGGGATTGTTAATTCCTCCGGAAAAGTAGTACTGCGTGAAAAGCTCCCCACCCTGGCAAAACTTGGCGGCAAGGTTGTTCTTAGCCGTATTTCCCAGGCCATTAGTTCTTTGATTTCAAAAGCGGGCCCAAATGTAAGAAAAAACATTATTGGTATTGGCATCGGGACTCCCGGACTTGTAGAGCATAAAAGAGGGATTGTCCGCGAACCGCCTAATTTACCGGGGATGGACGGCGTAAATATAAAAAAGTACATGGAAGCTCGTTTTAAAAAAAAGACTTTTATTGCAAATGATGCTAACGCTTATGCTGTCGGCGAGCATACCTTTGGCGCGGGAAAAGGCACGAAAAATATGGTATGTATTACCCTGGGTACCGGGCTTGGCGGCGGCATAATAATCGAAGGGAAGCTTTATGTCGGGTCTTTTGAAACAGCAGGGGAGTTGGGGCATGTAATAATAAGAAAAGAAGGAAAGCCCTGTCTTTGCGGCAGTAGGGGGTGCGTAGAAACCTATGTCGGCGCGAACTTTATGGTTAATCGGGTGAAGAAGGATATAAAAAACGGGAAAAAGACGGCAATAATAAAGCTTGTAAATGGTGATTTGTCAAAAATCACCCCTCTTATTCTTGAAATAGCCGCGAGGAAAAACGATAAATATGCCCAGGCGCTGTGGAATGAAATGGGAGCGGAAATTGGAACAGCTCTTATCAGTATCGTAAATACGTTAAGCCCTGAGGTTATAGTAATAGGAGGAGGAATTTCGAAAGCGGGAGACATACTGTTTGATCCGATAAAAAAACAATTTAATAAGATAGGTTTTAGATTTTTAAGAAAGAGAGTAAAAATTGTTCCCGGCAAGCTTTCGGACGATGCCGGCGTCCTTGGTTCGAGTTCTCTTGTCTGGAACCATATTTAAATCTCTGGAGCCGGAAGGTAATATGTTTAGTAAAACATTAACTGCCCTTTTGTTCTGGGCGGTTTTCTTTTTTTGCGGGGAAATAACGGTTTATGGCGGAGAAACAATAGCGCCGGAACCGGAAGTTACAATGGAACAGATTTTTGCGGAAAAAAATACTGTTACTTCTGAAGCAATTGTTCCGCCTGAAGATAATATAACCTCCGAAGAAAAAATTCCCGTAGATTGTTCCGCCGACCATCTAGAATACGATGAAAGTTGCGGGATTATAAACGGAAGAGGAAATGTAAAAATAGTATATAAAGGGACTGAGATAACCGCGGATGAGGTGAAATTTGATGTGAAGTCCTCGGATATAGAGGCAAAGGGTAATATTACTTTTAAGGAAGGCGACAGTATTATTAACGGAACTTATGTTGCCTTCAATATGAAGAGTAAAACGGGAAAGATAGATAATATCCAGCTTTCAAACGGCCCGTGGTTTTTTAAAGGTTTGGCTATAGAAAAACCGGATGAAAAGAATGCTTCGATAATAGAAGGCTATGCTACCACCTGCAAGAATAAAGACCACCCGCATTACCGTCTGGTTTCTCAGAGAATACATGTTGAAATAGACAATATGATAGAGAGCTGGAATGTCTTGCTTTATATCGGCGATATCCCGGTTTTTTATTTCCCCTATATCTGGAAATCCCTGAAAACTTCTCCGAAAAGCCCTTTGACAATTCGGCCCGGGGTTTCAAGCAATGAAGGATTCTTTCTGAAAATAGCTTACAATTATGATCTTTCGGAATATTTATCCGGAGCGTTGTTATTGGATCTTATGGCGATAAAAGGTGTCGGTTACGGGCTTCAGCAAAATTACAGGTTTGCGGACGGTTTAAACGGCGGGTATCTTTATGCATATTATATTTTAGAACAGGATACTTTACATGAAAGATTCAGGCTGGACTTTGATCATTCCAGCAGGATAGGTAATAATATAAGCGTAGTAGGACGGCTGAATTATCTGAGTGATGAGGCTTTAACCAATGACTATTACTCATATTATTATCCGGTGGTATCAAGAGATATAAGATCTTATCTTGCTGTAAGCTACTACGATCAGTTCTTTTCAATCGTAACGGCAGTTGATCGGCAGGACAGATATAACCCCCTTGACGGAAAGTACCATTTAAGCACAATATATCTTCCAACCCTTCGTTTTAATACTACCTCAATAGCGATTGGAGATACAAACGCTTATTGGAGCGTGGGAGCGGATTTGAATTATTATATGATAGATTCCGCGTACTATGATAAATATTACATATTGAAGGTCGGGCTGACCCCCTCGCTTACGCATACTTTGAAATTGGACCTGGCAAATTCTCTCAGCACATCCGTGTATCTGTGTGCTGCAGTTCAGGACAAGCCTGATTATGGTTATACGGGTTCGCTGAATAATCTTAATTATGTTCTTGCTTTTAATCTTCATTCTATCTGGAACAGGAATATGGATACGGATTTGAATTATAACTATTCACAGAAGCTTATTGGAATCGGAAGCGATGATCAAGGCGGTGTTTTGAATAATAGATTGAATGGAAGGCTTAATCTTCGAATCGGCGAAGTAATTTCTAACACTACAGCAACAGGTTACAATCTATTGACAAAAGATCCCGACATTCAGAAGAACTTTGATGATTTAGTGAACTATACAAACATTTACTTTTCCGAAGTTTTTAACGCATCTTCGAGCCTGCAGTATAGCATTTACTCTAGTATGATGAAATCCGTTGATATTTTTACTAATTATGGAGAACCTGCGGGTACAAAAGCCTCGTTGGGCGTTAACTATGTGAATAACAGCCCCTACTATGCCGATATCCTGGACCTTACCGGTTCAATTGCGATGAATTTAGTGGAGGACATACGGATAGAATACGGCGCGCGTTTTGATACGTCAATGCTTAAATTTAAAGAGCACCGTGTTGTTTTTTCGACAAATATTACGGATTGCTGGTATGGAGATATAACCTTCTCCCGGAGTTATGGCCATTATTCTTTTGGCTTCAATCTTCAGCTTCGGGCTTTTAAAGAATCAGCGCTTGATAAAAAGATATCTCCGGAGGTCTACAAGTACTGACCTATGGCAAAATATATCATTAAACGCCTGCTTCTTTCTATTCCGGTGCTTTTTGGCATTACGATAATAACTTTTGCAATAATTCATTTACCTTCGGGCGGCCCGACTGTTTTGCAAAGCAACATGAGCGCGAAAGTATCTGCGGATTCCGTGGCAAAACTCAGAAAATTGTATGATCTGGATAAGCCTTTGCATATCCAATATATAAAATGGCTGGGGCGCGTGGTTCGTCTGGACTTTGGAGAGTCCTTTAATGACAATCGTCCCGTAGTTGATAAAATATTTGAGAGGATTCCGAATACACTGCTTTTGAATATTTTGTCTTTATTCCTGATATTTATTGTCGCAATCCCTGTCGGTATCTACTCGGCTGTCAAACAGGGCGGTTTATTTGATAAAACATTTTCTGTTATAACCTTTCTCGGCTACTCTATTCCTACTTTTTGGTTGGCTCTTTTGCTTATGCTGTTCTTTGGCGTTTTTCTCGGAGTTTTACCGATATCAGGAATGAGGTCTCCGGATGCGGATCGGTTTCCCCTGTATTTGCGGATCTTTGACCGTTTGTGGCATCTTATACTTCCTGTGTTTGTT
>JAZDIO010000144.1:0-2234 GCA_043804965.1 Candidatus Firestoneibacteriota bacterium
CTGAGCCGTTCTATCTCGGCATCCGCTTTATTCTTCTGAAGCCTTTCCAGCTCAACCGCCAAGGCTAACCGTTCTTTAACATCGGCAAGTTTTCTATTTAATTCCTCCCACTCCATCTTTATCTCGAACCGTTTTCCTTCCGTATATGTTTCAAGGGATTTCCATTCCTCCTCATAGGCTTTTGACAACGTATCCGCAGGAAAATCAAGGGGCACTTTAAGATTGACTCCGGCGCCGTATACATATTTGCTTGTCCCAAAAGAAGCGCTCATCGCAGAAGTAAAATCCGCGTCCTGTCCGTTTAAGGACGCCGACGCTCCTATGTAAAGTTCAGGCAAAAGCACTTCTTTCTTCAAAGCAGCTGAAGCTTTTGCGGCTTCAAGGTTCTTCAATAGGGAAAGAAAATCAAAGCGTTTTTCAGGATGCACGGTTTTCAGCATTGATTCAAGGTCCTTTTCCTCAGGAAGGTCAAGCGTTTCCTCTACTTTTTTAAATTCCACTCCTCTTAAATAATTAAAAACCCGGGCCGCCGATTTTTCCGCGTCAAGCGCGCCTTTTAATTCAAGCTTGCGGTACTGAACCTCCGATTTTGACTGGTTAATATCGCTCTCATCCTGCAAATTCAAGTTTATCTTCCCCTGCATCCAAGTATTCAGCTGATGCGCCCGATCCAGGAGTGTTTCATGCAGTTTTACCGCTTCTCTGGAAAGAGCAAGCTCCCAATAAGCCGTCTCCGCCTGCATAAGCACCTGCTTTGCCTGATAAACCTTCTCATAGTACACTGCTTCATTTTTAAAGGAAAGCGCCTGCTTTTGCGACCTTACCTCACTGCCGAAAGAATTACGAAGAAGGTCCAACTTCACTTCTGCTTCAAGCTTATCCGAATAATATTTCGGGGTAGTAATAAAATCCAAACTGATTGTTGAACCGCCGAGGGGAATTACTATCGGCTCAATACCCTCCAGGGAATAATGCTGCACCTCATAGGAGACTCTGGCAGAAAGCCCGAGATCCGTGCGTTGTTCAAAACCAAAGGCCAGCCTGTTAAATGCCCGGGTGTCTCCGGACATAAAAGCTTCCAGCGAGGGGCTCTTATCAACTCCATGCTGGAACTCGGTAAATGCCCAGGGAGAGGAAAGAAGCTGCTGCTCCTCCATCTGTTTTTTCGCGCTAAGAGCCGCAGCAAGCGCCGACTTGTACATATGACTTCCGGTTTTAACCTTCTCCAGATACTCCTCTTTGGATATTGTCCCCGAAAAAAGCAAACCTGCAAAAAATATTACGGCAACTGCTTTTAAACACCCCATTTTATTATCCGCCTTTCTTTTTATTAAGAGTTTTAATAAGATCTTGGGCATATTCACCTTTATAGAAATTCTCTTTTTTGTAAACAGGCGTCTCCCAGGCTCCTATCGGACATATATTAAAACAGCCGCAGCACCCGACACATTTTTTAAGTTTCTCCCTATTAGCCGCCGCTTTTACGCAGGCAAAAGTATTTCCGCTCTGACTCTGCCAGAATATCGTTATGGATTTCACTTTCCCCCTGTTTTCTGCCTTTCAATGTTAATATGCGCCACTATCTTCTCAAGCATCTCCACGAGCTGTTTTTTTTCCCTGCCTTTAAAGGCTCCCGCAACTGTTTTTGCGGCAGAAGCATGACATTCCATATGAGCTTCCAGAAACCTCTGGCCTCTGGTATTCAAATATATACGCCAGGACCTTTTATCCGAACAGGAATTTACTTTTTTCAGGTAACCTCCCGCGCAGAGCTTTTGCACCGCCACCGTAACGGATGGTTTTGATATTTTTAAAGTAAAAGCCAGTTCCGTAATCGAAGGATGTCCAAGCCGCGCAATAACCTCAAGATATCCGATTTGAGCAAAAGTGAGCCCTGAGAAATCCCCAAAATGTATCATCTTTTCATTAATCCTGGCAACCTCAAACTCAAAATATTCTATTATCTGTCCCAGCAGCTTTTCTGCCCGCATATCGCCCCTATAATTAGTTAGTCTTAACTAACTAATTATACCAAAATCAGAGATTAAAATACAAGAGGAATATTTTACCCGAAATCCGAAGTAGAAAACACACCACTATTGACATTAAGAATATTGATGTCTTAGCGGGATTTCGGGTTCGATTCCGCTGATTACAAAGCTTTTGGATTCCACTGATTAAGAAACAACCCTATAGACTTTTCTGTACTTTAACACGAATATTCCTACTTCGTT
>JAZDIO010000145.1:0-3639 GCA_043804965.1 Candidatus Firestoneibacteriota bacterium
TCTACCCGCTTTATTTTCTTTGCCTCAGCCCTGCTTCTGCCGGCTCTCCGGACAGATACTTCTCCGCCGCTCTCTTTACATCTTCTGTCTTAACAGATTTTATTTTATCTACATAGGTAAGCTCTTGTTTGTAACTGGCAAGGGCTTCGTAATAACCGAGGGAATGGCCCACGGCTTCATTGGTTTCATGTTCGAAAATATAACCGTTTTCTATCATGGTAATGACTTTGTCCAGCTCGGACTGCGGAATGCCCTCTTTTTTTACTTTTTCTATCTCTTCCATAAAGGCAGCTCTGAATTTTTCTTTATTCTCGTATTCAAGCTCCCCGAATACTATAAAAAGACCTTCATCTTTCATCGTAGAATAACTGGCGTTTATCCGGTAGCAAAGCTGTTTGTTTTCCTTAACCTGGCGGTACAGGCGGCTGCTCCTTCCCTGTCCTAAAGCCACTGATAAAACATCCAGCGCATAAGTATCCGGATTTTCCGCATTGGGAGCAAGCCAGGAGTAAGCAAGATATGTTTGTTTAAAAACAGATTTCTCTTCAATTTTCCCGCTTTTAAAGTCAGCTTTGATGTTTCCTAAAACTATACTTTTATGTTTTTCTACACCTTTGAAATATTTCATTACCTTTTGGGCAAGCTCTTTAGTATCAAAATCCCCGACTACAACTATCACCATATTCTCGGGAGTGTAGTGGTCGCTATAGTACTTTACAAGGGTATCTCTGCTGACATTTGCAATTATTTCCTTAGTCCCTATAACCGGCCGTCTGTAAGGATGAGTTACATAGGAAACTTCCGATATTTTTTCGAACAAATAACCGTAAGGATTATCCTGTTTTCTGACTATCTCTTCTATAACGACCTTGCGTTCTTTTTCAATCTCATCAGCATCAAATGCGGGATTAATAAGGCAGTCCATCATCCCGTCCATAGCAGTATCAGCAAACTTCGAGGCAATGGTAAAATAATAATAAGTAAAATCCTTGGAAGTCGCACCATTGAGGTGCCCGCCCAGACTCTCTATCGTTTTGGAGAGGTCGTTAACTTTGCTTGTCTTACTTCCTTTAAAAATAAGATGCTCTATAAAGTGAGAAATACCGCTGTCGGCATCCGATTCATTCCTGGATCCTGTTTTAAACCAGACAGAAAAAGAGGTTACCCCGTTTCCGACTTCTTTCGTGAGCAAAGTCGCACCATTACTTAAGGTCGCCTTTCTGACAACCTCTTCCCGTTCCTGCGTGTAACGCTTGGTCTCGGCCTTTTGAGAAGCACAGCCGGTGAAGGCGAACGTGAGAGCTGCAATCAGAACTGTAATTATAAGCTTTTTCATAAGACTCCAGTTTGCAGAAAATTACAAATTATGAATTACAAAGGACAATATAATGTGCTATATAATAATCCTCAATATATTGTCATTTGTCATTTGTACTTGTCTTTACTTGGAACATCATAGCTTCCGCGAATATATCTTGAAACAACGGGCTTGACGAAAGGTCTACGTACTTTGTCGTCCGGGCTATATCTTCGACATCTTTTCCGAGGTCTACCGAGACCAAAGCTTTTCTTGCGCCCTCTTCGGCGGCGTTACCGCAGAAAATTATTTTTTTAAGCTCCATCTGCGGAATAAGGCCGATGGCAAGGGCTTTTTCGGCCCTGATGTAATTACCGAACGCGCCGGCAAGGAGAACTTCTACAATATCTTCCGCTTTTACGTTTAACTCTCTCATAAGTATTTCAATACCGGCAAGCATAGCGCCTTTTGCCAGCTGAATCTCTCTTACATCTTTTTGATTTAAACTTATGGTACCCGTAAAGACAAATTCATTCCCGTTATCGTGCTCTACCAGTTTTTCTTTTATCTCCGCCGGAAGCTCTGACGGGAGTTCGCTCTTATCCTTAATACGCCCGGTATCGTCAACTATCTCGTGCTCAACAAGAAGCGCCATCGCGTCAATAAGGCCGCTTCCGCAGAACCCGACCGGAGAGGAATTCTCTATCGTCCGGCAGATTATTTTACCGTCGATGAGGTCGATTTTTTCTATCGCGCCTTTGCTCGCGCGCATACCTGAACGTATATGGGCGCCTTCAAAAGCGGGACCCGCCGCGCAGGAAGCCGCAACCAGGCGGTCTTTGTTCCCCAGGACCACTTCCCCGTTAGTTCCTATATCTATCGCCAGTTTTATATGCGCTGTCTTATAAAGATTGGTGGCAAGGATAACACCGAGAGTATCTCCCCCGACCCAGCCGCCGATAACCGGGAAGACCCTGACATAGGATTTTTGATTTACATTTATTCCCGCTTCGGGAACTCTTTTTTTATTCATGCTCTGGTTAAGCGTCGAGACAAACGGATACGTCGCAAGAGGTTTCGGATCCGTCTTTAAGAGGAGGTGCTCCATCGTGGTATTTCCGCAAAGTATTATATCGTATATGCTTTCCGGCATTATCCCGGCTTCTTCACAGGCCTCTCTTATGAGTTTATTAATGACATCAACTACTTTCTTATTAAGCTCGTTAAGTCCGTTCTTGTTCTCTATGCAAAAATTAAGGCGCGATATTACATCATCCCCGTAAACCACCTGCGGGTTCATATCCGCCGCCGTTGCCGCGACCATACCGGTTTTAAGGTCCACCAGTGTTCCGACGACCGTGGTAGTACCGACATCAAACGCCATCCCGTAGAGGACCGAGGTCGTATCGCCCTTCTCAACCGTCAGGAGCTCATTATCCGCGGTGGAGTAGATGCCGGTATTATTCAATAACTCTTTGCCGGCTCCTTTCGGCAGCTCTTTAAAGAATATTTTTTTAACGGCAGGAGCAAGCTTTACTTCGGTCTGTATCCCGATATCAAGTATTTTCTGGGTTTGAAGCCGGCTGGTACGCGGGATAGAGATGACGGCATTTCCTGATATTTTAGTCCGGCAGGCAAGCCTGATACCTTTCGCGATTTCTTCTTTTGAAAGTAAGGCAGTCTCTTCGGAATCAGGAGCAGTAACCCCTCTTCCCTCCGACACTTCTACCCTGCATTTGCCGCATTTCCCGACTGCCCCGCAGGGAACTTCAAGACGCACCCCGTTCTCAGCAGCAAGCGCCGCGATAGTAATACCGGCAGGAGCAGGTACCTTTTTTCCTTCAGGTTGAAAGACTACTTTAAATTTTTTCATTTTACAAGATTAAGTTTTGCATTAAGAGCTTTTACCAGCTCTTTACAGGAAGAAAACAATTCAGACTCCGACGCTATCTCTTTTGTTTCTCCAAATATTGCTTGAGCCGTTTCAATATCGACAAGCCTCACATTTATATATATTTTTTTATCCAGCGTTGAAACACTTCCGACTATAATTTTTTCAACATTCAATATTTTACCCAATTCTACGGCGCAATCAGCCTCGGTACATCCGGTTTTCTGGAACGCCTGTTCTTTTAAAATGCTGTCCATATTATTTCTTTCAACAATTATCAAATTAGAGTTATTAGAAAGCTGGGTCCTAATGAAATCAGCTACAGTATCAGCTTTTTCTTTGCTTATATTTTTCTCTTTGAATTCCATGACCGCGATTCTCAATCGTCCGGCATCTAATTCTTTTATCCGTATTGCAAGGTACTGTTCTATTTTTTTTGAAAGCTCATTCG
>JAZDIO010000146.1:0-2178 GCA_043804965.1 Candidatus Firestoneibacteriota bacterium
GGTACAGGGTGGTAAATGCGGCATGAATAAGCAAAGCTTTATCTGATTAAAAAGAATGTCGAACAGATTAAGCAAAGCTTTATCTGATTAAAAAGAATGTCGAACAGATTAAGCAAAGCTTTTCCCGATTGTGCCATCTTGTTTTAATCTGTGTCATCAACAGATGGAATGGAACTTTTCTTCGTTCCATCTGTCTAAATCTGCAGGACGGGGAGTTTGACTTGGTTTTCGAGCAGGATTCTGTCCTTTTAAAGGGCTTAAAAGCGGGTAAACAGCAGTATTTTAACCAGCTTGTCTTTAAGTACAAGGACAAAATCTATAATACTGCCTACAGGTTTCTTGCCGATTACCAGGAAGCCCAGGACCTTACACAGGAGTGCTTTGTTTCTGTCCATAAGAACATCAGGAAATTCAGGGAAGAAAGTTCTTTGTCCACCTGGATATTTGCGATAACTGTGAATCTTTGCCGGAATAAATTAAAGAGCGCGGAGCACAGAAGGCAGGAGCGGACTTTGTCCATCATTGAGAAAGCTCTTAAGGTCAAGGATGACAGGGGCAATCCGGCTGCGTTTGTAGAGAAAAAGGAGTTTGAAGCAAGGATTCAATCGGAGCTGGAAAAACTTCCGGAAGATATGAAAGAAGTTGTAATTCTCCGGGATATAGAACAGCTTTCATATGAAGAAATTTCTAAAATATTAAATGTTGATTTGGGGACGGTAAAAAGCCGCTTGCATAGGGCGAGGCTTTTGCTGCGAGCTGCTCTTAAAGGGGTAATATAAGTGAAAAATAAAGTTTGTGCCGACATAAGAGAAAAGTTCTCGGATTATATTGATGAACTTTTGCCTGAAAGCGAGATGGCAGATCTTGAGATGCATATAAAGAAATGCCCTGCTTGCAGAAGACAGCTGGCATCATTAAATAAAACGGTGCAGGCGTTAAGAAACCTTCCCCGGTATACCGCTCATCCAAATATAATCGTAAAGATAAACGACCGAATAGAAAAAAATAAAAGGTGGTGGCAGAGAATTAATTCCAAGCTTCTTAAGGGAACCTTGGGCGCGATTGCAGCGGTGATTTTGTGTGTCTTTGGGCTGCAAGTTTACAAGGGAGCGAATAGTAGTAATATTCTGAAAGAAAAAGTGCTAGAAACTGCAAAACCGTCCGGCAGCAACAAAGCCTTTAAAGCTGATAAAGCTGATAACGCCTTGAAATCTGCAGTACGGCAACAAGAGAGGCGGGGGGCAGTATTGAAGGCGCCTGTAGAAATGGCGAAAAAAGCTGAGGAGGATGAATTATTTGAAAATAAGGAAACCAAAAAGGTTTTAGTTGTTAAAGAAGAGCAATCAGCAGAATTAGCAAAAAAAGAGGTTAATGAGGGAGGAGTAAAACAGGTTAGGCAGGAAAATAAGACTGGTGTAAAAGAGCCTAAGCCTGGATACATTCCAAGGGACTTGCAAGAATCAGTGGCAATGGAAAAAACGAAAGAACCTGAAAAGAATATTGACGCGTATATAGGTGAAATATCAGAAAAAGACGGCGTGAAAGATAAAAATATTCGTCTAACTGTTTCTGAATCAGCGTCTCTTGAAAGCGCCTATGAACAGAAAGGCCTTTACTGCCGGAATAATACCGCGGAAAATATTGTAATAAGAGATGAGAAGTCATTTGAAAAGTTATGGGCAGAGTATTTTTCCGAGATGCCAAAACCTGCCGTTGATTTTAAAAAAGAAATGCTGATCGTTATTTTTCTCGGAGAGCGAGCTGGAAGTTCCAAAGACCTCGTTTTAAAGGCAATAGTCAGTGAAAAAGATAAAATTAAAGTGCGTTATACTTTACTAAACCTCGACCTTTCCGGCAAACCACGATCTCCCTATCACATAAAATCTGTTAAAAAATCAGATCTTCCTGTGGAGTTTATTAAGGAGTAACATTTGGGGCTAAGAAGAAAAGAATTGGTCGCTTCTAATTTTATCGGAACTTTTTACTTGGGGGGTTGTCTAAAGTATAAGTGAGAAATACTGAAAAACCGGAGGAATCATGAAAAACCTGATAAAAGCTGCTTTTTCCGTAGTAATGGCTGTTATCTTAATGGGGGCGGTGAAAACTACGTATGACCTGAAAAAGGCCGATCAACTTTTTGATAAAGGAGTGTTTCAGGAGGCTTTGGCCGAGTATGAA
>JAZDIO010000147.1:0-6150 GCA_043804965.1 Candidatus Firestoneibacteriota bacterium
CCATGTCCTCTTAATGAGTTCTGCCGACCTTTTAATTGAATCAATAATACCTATATTTTCGTTAACAAGCACAGGGATAACAAAAAATGTCCCGATAGCCCAAGCCAGGCCTCCAAGAAAGCTTATCGCCCTGCCTATCCATCTGCCAATAAAAGGAAGTTTTTCCGCATAGGCTTCAAGGGTCATGAGTATGCCAAGCACAAGAGAGCTCACTATAGCCCACTGAAATATTTTGCCCTTAAGAGCCCAGGTTTTCTTGAACGCCGCAGAAATACTCGTTTTGTTCTCTTTTAGAATATCAATGACGCAGGACAAGAAAGAAGCATTGATATAAATAAACAACCAGGAAGTCCCAAGAGCTAAAAGTAATAGTATAGAAAAATTCTTCCAGCCTATACTTTTGAAAAACTGAAAACATGAAATGTGCGACGAGCAAGACGAGCCATCTGGAAAATCTACAGAAATGTAGTCATCCGAGCCATTTGTATTGACGGCCGGCAGAAGATTATGGGAATAAACGCCGTACAATACAGGAGCAACTCCGATAAGAAACAGGACAAAAACCCCGGCTGTTAAAATAGGAAAAACCGCAAGCTTTTTATTCTTGAGCAGTATCTTCCAGCTAACCTTGAAAAGCTCCCATCCTTTTCTTATCTTTTCCCCAAATCTCATTTTTGCCATATTATGTGCCCTCCTGAATTGATCTTAATTTTTCGATTATTGTTTTTAAATCTATATTACCGGCTGCTGCTTCTCTTATTACATTGTCACAAATATCTTTCGTTTTATTTTCTATCGATTCTATACTCATTTTTTTCGTAAGAGGTTCAGCAAAGACGGTGCCCCCTCCTTTATTACTCACTATCACTCCTCTCTCAGCCAGTTCTTTGTAAGCTTTTGCCGCTGTATTCGGATTGACATTTAATATTTTTGCCAGCTCTCTGACCGGAGGCAGCCTGTCGCTAGAAGTAAGCTCGCCGGCAACAACCTGGCTTATAATCTTCTCTACTATCTGCTGATAGACAGGCGCACTGCCAAAACCAAGCTTTATCGAGATATTTATTTTTTTATAATCTTTCGTTATCATTTGTACTATTATTATAGTACAAATGATTGAGTTTGTCAAGGGCAAAAATGTATTTAGGATTATACTTTAGAATATTTTTTTATTAGAGTTTTTGACATTTCGATTTCGGCAGGGAGTAAATTTTCTTCCACAAGTGTTACGCCGTAGGTTTTTTCGAATTCACCGACGAGGCGCATCGCAACCTCATACTTCTCCAGATTTTTACCGGTTATTTCATCCAGGGTGGTTACATTTTCGTTGAATTCTTTCTTTGCCTCTTCAATACCGCAGTTTAGTTTTAACACAGAGAACATACTATCCAGCTCATCAAGGTTTAAGAGAATTGAACCGTGCTGCAGAAAAAGGTTCTTACTTCTTCTCTGCGCGCTTCCTACTATCTTTTTACCTTCCCTTACTACATCATATTTTGAGGGGCGGACAAAACAATAAAAATCCTCTGCCCTGGGTTTTGAAACTCCCCTGTAGTTAACCTCCGCGCCGCATTTGTTTATACCTTTAACTATAAAGTTCTCGAGAAATCTGTAGGATTCGTCGACATTTGCCGGCACTATAGGATTAGGCAGGGTTGTAGTTATGGAATAAGTAATTTCGGCATGGTGATAAATAGCTCCGCCTCCGGTAATTCTTCTTGTTATGTCAATTCCCCGTGTTTCACAAAGAGGAACATTCAAGGCTTTATCTTTTTCCTGAAAATATCCGAGAGATATGCAGGCGGGTTCCCAAAAATAAATCCGAAGGGTTCCGTCATAGCCTGATTTTTCACTTAAGGTGAAAAGCGCTTCGTCTATTGCCATATTTTCCGCTCCGCTCAGGGCTTCGGAAAAAATAAGCCGCCACTTAGCGTTTTTTTTCATACTTTAAGACGGGATTCCTTGCCGCAGTCACTTCATCAAGACGTTTAACGGGAGTACTGAGCGGAGCGTTCTTAACCTTATCGGGAGCTTCCCTCGCCTCCTCTTTTATTTTGATAAGCGTCTCCACAAAAAGGTCAAGCGTTTCTTTATCTTCCGTTTCCGTCGGCTCTATCATAAAGGCCTCGTCCACGATAAGCGGAAAGTAAATTGTCGGCGGGTGATAACCGTAATCGAGAAGCCGCTTTGCAATATCCAGCGCTCTTATCCCGCTTTCTTTGAACGTATTGATGGAGAGAACAAACTCATGCTTGCAGATCCTGTCATACGGCAGGTTGTAATGTTTTTTAAGGAGCTCTTTCATATAATTCGCATTCAAAACCGCCATCTCGCTCACCTTGCGGATGCCTTCACAACCGATCATACGAAGATAGGCGTAGGCGCGGAGCATTATACTGAAATTCCCGTAGAAAGCTTTAACTTTACCGATAGATTTTGGTAAATTGCTGTCCAGAGAATACGTTTCCCCGTTCTTCCTTACCACAGGGACAGGAAGAAATTCCGCCAGAAAACCTTTAACTCCGACAGGGCCTGAACCCGGACCGCCGCCGCCGTGCGGGGTTGCGAACGTCTTATGCAGGTTAAAATGCATTATATCCACCCCAAAATCCCCGGGACGGGTAACCCCCATGATGGCGTTAAAATTCGCACCGTCCATATACATTAAAGCACCCGCGTCATGGACAAGTTTTGCTATCTCTTCGATGTTCTTTTCGAACAAACCGAGCGTGTTGGGATTGGTCACCATAAATACTGCCGTATCTTCATTTAAGTGCGCCTTTAGATCTTCCATATCCATATTGCCGTCTTTGGATTTAACCGTGATAATATGATAGCCCGCGATATGAGCGCTTGACGGATTGGTTCCATGGGAGGTATCAGGGACAACCACCTTTGTCGGAATTCGCCCTTTACTCTTATGATAAGCTCTTGCAATTAAAAGGCCGGTAAACTCCCCGTGAGCCCCGGCAGCCGGCTGCAGTGTAACCGCGTCCATACCGGAAACTTCTTTGAGCATATCTTCAAGTTCATACATAACTTTCAAAGCGCCTTGAACATCCTCTTCTCTTTGAAGCGGATGAAGTTTTGCAAAACCGGGCAAGGCAGCGATATCCTCATTTACTTTTGGATTATATTTCATAGTGCAGGAACCAAGCGGGTAAAAATTGCTGTCTATTCCGATATTTCTCTTTGAGAGGTTTGTATAATGCCGCACGACCTGCAATTCCGAAACCTCCGGCAGATTTGTCAGGTTACGGCGCAGGAATTTTTCGGGAATACCTGTTTGACGCTCTGCGCAATCAGGAAGAGTATACGCCTTCCTGCCTTCTTTTGTCTTTTCGAATATGAGTTCCATTAATTCACCTTACCCAGTACTTCTGCAAGCTGTTCTATCTCCCGCCGGGTCCTTTTTTCCGTAACACAGATTAAGAGACAGTCCTTAAGATTAGGATAATAATGTCCAAGGTCTATAAGGTTTAAAATACCGTTATCCAGAAGTGTTTTATTTATTTCACCCGCGCTTTTTTTACTCTCAATAACAAATTCTTTAAAGAAGGGCGGGGAGAATTTCAGCTTATAGTCCGGATTTTTAGTGATAAGGTCGGCGGCATAATGCGCATTTGAGGCGCAAATCTTTGCAACATCCCTTATTCCTTCGCGCCCCAGCCAGGCAAGGTAGACGGTAGCCGCGGTGGCGCAAAGCGCTTCGTTGGAACATATATTAGAAGTGGCTTTTTCGCGCCGTATATGCTGTTCTCTTGTCTGAAGCGTCAGTGTAAACGCTCTTTTGCCCTCTTTATCAATCGTTTCCCCTATTATTCTACCCGGCATTCTTCTGACAAATTCCTTTTTGGCCGCAAATAGCCCAAGCAGGGGCCCTCCAAAATTCATATCATTGCCCAATCCCTGGCCTTCGCCTATAACTATATCGGCGTTGTAATCTCCGGGAGGCATAATAAGGCCAAGCGATAACGGATCTACGGAAACAATAAACAAAGCGCCGCAAGAATGGGCGAATTTTTCAATTTCAAAAACATCTTCCAGGCACCCGAAGAAATTCGGCTGCTGCACCAGAACACAGGCAACTTCATTATTGCACTTTTCTTTCAGGATATTAAGATCGGTAACCCCGTCGAAAACAGGGGCTGTCTCAAGCGTTATTCCGGAATTTTTTGTATACGTCCTTAAAATTTCTATAATCTCCGGAGAAAAAGTTCCTGTAAGTAATACTTTTTTTCTGCCGTTGGTGTTATATGCCATAAGCGCTGCTTCTGCCAGCGCCGTGGCGCCGTCATACATGGAAGCATTGGATACATCCATTTTTGTTAGTTCGCATATCATCGTCTGATATTCAAAATATATCTGGAGCAAGCCCTGAGAAATCTCCGCTTGATAAGGCGTATAAGAAGTATAGAACTCCGACCTGCCGGCAAGATGTTTTACCACGGAAGGAATATAATGATCATAAATTCCGCCGCCAAGAAAATTTACATACTCCTCGGTGTTTTTGTTCTTTAAAGAAAGCAGCAGCAGCTCTTTTCTTAATTCCGCCTCAGACACCTTTTTGGGGAGTTTTATCCGGCCTTTATATCTTATAGCTTCCGGAATATCTGAAAACAACTTCTCAACGGAAGATACACCCGCTGTTTCCAGCATCCGTCTTATGTCTTCATCCGTATGCGGCAGAAAAGGAATATTCATTAATGACAGCCTTCGGATTTAACGTACTTTTGATAGTCGGCGCTGTTCATAAGCTGACCTGCTTCAGCAGGGTTGGAAAGCTCCACTTTTACCATCCAACCGCCGCCATACGGGCTTTTTGATACCATCTCCGGAGCAGCATTTATTTCTTCGTTTACGGCAGTTACTTTCCCGGAAACAGGAGCCATTAATTCAAATACCGCCTTGACTGATTCAAGGGAACCAAAGGGAGAACCCGCTCTAACTTCCTGCCCTGTCTTTGGGAGTTCTATATATACAATATCCTTTACCTGATCCACTGCATACTGCGATATGCCAAAAACCGCGGTATTTCCTTCTACTTTTACATACTCGTGACTCTTTGTATACTTTAATTCTTCAGGAAACATATGAAGCCCTCCGTTAAATCAGATTAAATTAATTATACCAAATCTATGATAAAAGTGCGAAAGTTAATGAGTTCTACAGCGCCTTGAGCGCTTTGCACCCGTTCACAGATTATCTACAACTACGATTACCTCCTGCCCTCCTCTCTGTCTTTCAGCTTGTATCAGTAAAATACGCTTTTAACAAAAAAGGGGAACGAAATATATTACTATTCCGTTCCCCTGTCCTTTTTGCCTGAGAGAATGACCCCTTCGGTATCCCATTAGTAAGCCCTAAACCATTCGCCTTTTGGCTCAGGTATAGGGTTTCTTAACAGAAACTCTCCAGAGAAACAATTAAACGGTACTTTTGCCTGAGAGTTTTATCCCCTTCGGCGTCCGGCACATACTCATGAGTTTATTGCCCAGTTTTTACTGCAATTCTTCGCTTCACAAATCAAGAGTAGTGCCATACATTTCGGCTATATGTGCCGGATCTCTCCCGTATTACAAACTTAAGCTTCTTTGCTTTTAAGAATATCTTCAACCATTTTAAAAAATACTGCCAAGTCAAAAGGTTTTTCAAGAAAACCGTCAACTTCGTAGGCTTTATCCACCAGTATCACATTTTTTATGTCCGCTTTTGCGGTCTGAACAAGAATAAATATCTTTTTTGTTTTAGGATCCTTTTTTAATTCCTGATGCACTGTAAAACCATCCATCTTTGGCATCATAATATCAAGAATTATCATATCAGGACTTTCCTGTTTCGCTTTTTTAAGCGCTTCTTCTCCGTCAAAAGCAAAAGAAACAATATGTCCTTTTTTCTTTAAAGCTTCGCCAATTATATAAGATATATCTACTTCATCTTCTGCAATCAGTATTTTTGCCATAAAACCTCTTGTTAATCTTGTATGCTTGTTATTTTACACCTCGTACATCTAAAACTCAAGAGTAAAATAATATTTTTGTTGTAACACCTCAGTTCTTCTACTACTGCACTTCCTTCTTCCGCCTAGGCGGATTTCGCAAAGGGCTTATGGTTTGATATTTATACCTTTGCTCAACTTCCTATTTTTTACTT
>JAZDIO010000148.1:0-23603 GCA_043804965.1 Candidatus Firestoneibacteriota bacterium
CACCTCGGATCTGATAACTATAGGTTTTTCTGCAGTTCCCGCAGTTTCAATTGAAACAGGATACTTAATATTATAAATACCCTCGCATACAATAACTGTATCCCCGGCCTTTAATTTCTCTGCTGCTTTATGGATTGTAAGAAAAGGCGAGTCTTTCGAGCCATTGTTATTATCATTTCCACTTATTGAAACATAAAACATCCCGCCTGTTTTATTCTCAACAACCGGCTCAGGCCGGGCTTGCACCCGGAACTGTCTCTCTTTTTCTCCGCTAACCCCGTCAGGGTCGGTTATTAAAACTTTCACATCATACATCTTTGCCGGCTTCAGGTAAAATATCCTGCCTGCTAATTCTGTCCTAAGATCCGTAACTCCGTCTTTATGAGAAAACTTTGTTCCTCTTTTTATTTCAAACAGAGGGTGCCCTGGTTTCCACTCTTTTTGGCCTGCTTCCCTGTAATTCATGGTCGCTGCCGCATTATTATTATCATCGCCTTCATAGATCAAACTAAAACCAACGGTATCAATATTCGCCAGAATAACCGGCTCTTTATTTAATATATTAATGCTGTTTTCCGCAAAAACAGAAGTTACACCGAACAAAAGCATAAAAATGGAAAACACCCTTTTCAAGTACATCTCGCCTCCTTTTAAGGCTTTTGACATTTAATTATTTTTTTTCTTAAACAGTTTGGGAGAGTGATATTATTTTTTACCGCTCGCCGAAACTTCTGACATAAGTTCGCAGAGTTTCATTTTATTCCCATAGTCAGGCTAACAAAATGCGTTCCGCCAAGCTCGCCGTAGGTCTTATAGCCGTAATCAACATTTATTATATCAAATCTAGCTCCAAAACCCGCAGAGATTCCGTTTTCTGCGTTAATCGGTGAACCTAATTTGGACTTATAACCCGCCCGCAAGGTGAACATTCCAAGGGTTTTGGCTTCAAAACCTATTGAAACAGTAGAAACCGCTTGAATCGGAGCGTTGTAATCTATACAAAAATTGATTTTTTCTCCCATATAAGCAAGACCTGCTTTGAAATTTGTCGGAAGGTTTTCTGAAGTCCCGATATTTTGAGCATTTACCCCGGCATAGATCCGTTCGATAACTTTAATATTGGCACCGATATCGAACAGCGGTTTGTAATTTAAATAATCATCTATCACTTCATAAGGCACCTTAAGGTTTAATCCCAGGGAAAACCCGTCAACTGCTTCCACAGCTATTGTAGCTTGCGGAACCACCTGATAAGGCGTAAATTCTCCGGTAACCACGCCATCCAGATCTCTTCTTTCCTGAACACCGTTATTAATATAGATAATACTGAATCCGGCGGCAGTTCTGCTTACGGGAAAAACTATAGCAGCATACTCATACCTGGTTCCTTGAATAAACTCAACATGCGTAAGGCCTATTGTAGTTTGTTTTAGATTTACTACTGATGCAGGATTATAATACATGGAAAATACATCCCCGGGCAGCGCGGTAAAACTTTCGGCCAACCCTACAGCCCGGGCCCCCGCCGGATTGTTCAAATACGCAAAATTTGCTCCCGGGCAGCTCCCTGATGCCAGGAACAGAAACAAAAAGATCACCCCTGTCTTTTTCATTTTATAGCCTCCTTAAACTCCTTTTCAGTCAAAATTTTTACTCCAAGTTCCTTTGCTTTTTCGAGTTTTGAACCGGCGCCGGATCCGGCAACAACATAATCTGTTTTTTTTGACACGCTGCCGGAAACCGAAGCACCCAGCTTTTTCACTTCTACTTCCGCCTCATCCCTGACCAGGGTTTCAAGTTCACCGGTAAAAACAAAGGTTTTACCCTTAAACCTGCCCTCTCCGAGAGAGAGAAACTTTTCTTCTTCAGTCTTTTCCGTGTTAACCCCTGCTTTTTTAAGTTTATTCAGAGTTAAAATGTTCCCTTTCTGTTTAAAGAAATTCACAATGCTCTCTGCTACTTCCGGCCCGATACCTTTGATTCCCTGAAGTTCTTCCCGCCCTGCTTTGGCTACAAGATCAATATTATCAAATTTTGAGGCCAGTATTTCCGCCGTATGCTCCCCGACATCCGATATCCCTAGAGCAAAGAGAAGCCTTACCAGAGAATTCTTTTTGCTTCCTTCTACGGCATTTATAAGGTTAACCGCGCTCTTTTCGCCCATTCTTTCCAGCCCCGCAAGCTCTTCCTTTTTCAACGAATAAAGATCGGCGTAATCTCTGACCATCTTCTTTTCTATCAGCTGTTTTATTATCGCAGGTCCGAACCCTTCCAGGTTCATTGCCGTTCTTCTTGTAAAATGCTCAATTCTGCCCTCTATTTGAGCAGGACAAGCGACATTCTGGCATCTCCAGGCAACTTCTCCTTCAAGGCGAACGATATTTGAATTGCAAACCGGGCAGGTATCAGGAATCTTAAACTCTTTTTCCTTTTCCGTTCTTTTTGAGGCGACAATATTTACGACTTTAGGGATCACTTCTCCGCCTTTTTCTATAACTACGGTATCACCCTCTCTTATATCTTTACGTTTTATCTCATCTTCATTATGAAGCGTACACCTGCTGATGGTTGAACCAGACAGAAAAACCGGTTCAAGCTCTGCCACAGGAGTAATTATTCCGGTTCGCCCCACCTGCAGAGTGATTTTTTTAAGCGTTGTCAGCGCCTGACGAGCTTTAAACTTATACGCCAGCGCATAGCGGGGACTTTTATTTGTTGAGCCGAGTATCTTTTGTTGTTCATATGAATTTACCTTTACAACCATTCCGTCTATTTCATAAGGAAGAGTATCCCGTTTATGCTCCCAGGAATTGACATAGTTGATAACTTCCAAAATGTTTTTGCAAAGTTTAAAAGGCTGTACGGTTTTCAAACCAAGCTTTTCCAGCTCTATCAGGGCTGACTCATGCGTTTTCCAGATGTCCTTATCCACAGAACTCAAAGTATGAACAAGAATATTCAAAGGGCGTTTTGCCACCTCTCGAGAATCAAGAAGCTTTAAGGATCCCGCCGCCGCATTTCTCGGATTTGCAAACTCTGCTTCTCCTCTTTCCTCTTTTTCTTCATTCATTTTTAAGAATTCTTCTCTGGGAAGGTACACTTCGCCGCAAACTTCAAGCTTCCCTTTAAAAGTTATCGTAAGCGGAACACTCCTTACAGTCTTTATATTTGCCGTAATATCATCCCCCTTAACCCCGTCTCCCCGCGTAGAAGCGCTGCGAAGAAATCCCTGGTCATAAAAGAGGTTGACTGCAACTCCGTCAATTTTCGGTTCCACAATATACTCAGCCTTATTATCCTTCAAATTCTTTATAACTCTCTCGTCAAAAGCAATAAGCTCGGAAGAACTGTAGCAGTTATCCAGGGAAAGCATGGGAATTTTGTGAGTGACAGTCTTAAACTCTTTAAGAGGCTCTCCTCCGACACGCTGGGAAGGCGAATCAGGGGTAAGGAGCTCCGGAAATTCCTTTTCGATACTTTCCAGTTCCTTCATCAGCTTATCATACTCAGAGTCCGGTATTTCTGAATCTGCATCAATGTAATATTTACGGTCATGATGCCGTATCTCCATCTTGAGTTTTTCTATTTTCCTTTTGGTTTCATCAATTTTCATTATGGAATAATAATAACAGAAGTAAAGCAAAAGTTAAAGGTTAAAAAGCATTAGCGCGTAATGGGTCAGCCGCAGGGGTAGAGAAAGGCAGGCTTTAGCCCGCAAAATTACGCAAGCTAAAGTCCTGTCTAAGGCAGATCAATTCCTGTGCGGCGGCAATCACCCCGCGGGCTTCTTACCGCCGTTGTTCCTGTTTTTCCTTATATTTAAGATTTTATGATTTAACATTAGCGCTTGCTTGGAATTCAGCACTTTGATCCTAGTAATTATTCCCTCTTAATTTGTACTCCCCGCACTCCTTTACATTAGGCCTTTCAGGATGGGAACAGGCGCTCGGGTAATCATAGGCGCAGGAATCACAAAGAAAATTATCCGAAGGATTTTTTAGAAAATTTTTTATCTTTGAAATTATTTTTGATATAAATCTAAACATTTTTTTTCATTGGGCTGCTTTTGGCTTCCCCTTTTCCTCTCCCTCCTTAAAATATCAGGAAGGCAGATTCTCTGTTTTTATTGTACACTATTTTATGACGTTAGTCCCAAGAAAACGGCTCAGAATAGGAGAGATTCATATTGCTACACTATTATTTATTGTGCAGGCGGTTTTGGCACAAGCCCGTAAGGGCGGGGAATTTCACTTTGACTGCTTTGCGCCAAAAAGCCCGCCTAGTCTAAAGATTAAAACTACAATCAGGATAACAAATGAAATTACATCTTTATAAGCAGACGAAATATATCCCGCTCCCAGGCTCTCAATAAGACCAAGAAAAACACCCCCGAACATTGCGCCGGGAATACTGCCGATCCCTCCGAGTACTGCGGCAGTAAAAGCTTTAAGCCCCACTATATATCCCATTGAAAAATTTATCATTCCGTAAGAGATACTTATCATTACACCCGCAACAGCTGCCAGCGCGGAGCCTATAAGAAAAGTCAAAGATATTATACCATCTACATTTACCCCCATCAGGCCGGCAGTCTTCTTATCTTCAGCAACTGCGCGCATAGCTTTTCCGAGCTTGGTTTTTTTCACAAAATAATTCAGCAAAATCATCAGGATGACAGATACGGCAATTATAAAGATATTAATACAGGAAATATAAACATCTCCGATATTTATTCCGATGTCAGGGAAATTAACATCAAATTTTTTGTTTTCCGCTCCCGCAATCAACATTACGGCATTCTGCAGGACTATCGATACTCCGAGGGAAGTGATTAAAGGGGCCAGCCTGGGGGAATTTCTGAGAGGTTTATAAGCTATTTTTTCTATTACTACTCCAAGAATTGAACAAAATAATACTGAAGAGAGGAATACTATGAATAGAGCAAAAACAAGACCGGGGCCGTTCAACGCAGATACGTTAAACAGCCCCAGCGTAAAAAGCGCCCAATAAGCGCCCACCATGTAAATTTCACCGTGCGCGAAATTAATAAACTCAAGCACGCCGTATACCATAGTATACCCGAGAGCCACCAGCGCATAAACACTGCCGAGCGTAACCCCATTTACTATCTGCTGAAAAAACAATCTCCCTACCTCTTAAATATTGAAGCTCCCGGATAAACAGCTCTTTTCCCCAGTTGTTCTTCGATTCTAAGCAGTTGATTGTATTTTGCAACACGATCAGATCTGCAAACAGAGCCGGTTTTGATCTGTCCGGAGCTTACCGCAACTGCTAAATCAGCAATTGTCGCATCTTCAGTCTCTCCGGATCTGTGGGATATAACAGTGGAATACCCGTTGTTTTTCGCAAGATTAACAGTATCCAGCGTTTCAGAGAGAGAACCGATTTGATTAACCTTAATTAAAATAGAATTTGCGGTATCCCGGTCAATTCCTTTCTGGAGTAACTTTACGTTTGTAACAAATAAATCATCTCCGACAAGCTGCAGCTTTTTACCCCATATTTTAGTAAATTTTTTCCAGCCCGCCCAATCATTTTCATCCAGACCGTCTTCTATGGATTTTATCGGGTACTTTTTTATCAGATTACCGTAAAACTTAATCATGTCCTCCGAAGTGTTGCTCTTTTTCTTTTCGGCTTTTAACACATATTTACCTTCTTCAAAAAACGAAGCAGAAGCCGGATCAAGACAGAAAACAATATCCTTTCCTGGTTTAAAACCCGCCGTTTCAATAGACTGCATCATTACTTTCAATGCTTCTTCATTTGATTTTAAATTCGGAGCAAACCCGCCCTCATCCCCTACGCTGGTGCTCAGCCCCGCTTTTGAAAGTATTTTTTTAAGCGCATGGAAGGTCTCTGCTCCCATCCTTAGGGCTTCTTTAAAACTCGAAGCGCCCACAGGCATGATCATGAACTCTTGTATGTCCACATTATTATCCGCATGTTTGCCGCCGTTTAGAATATTCATCATGGGTACCGGCAAAACTCTAGCATTCTTTCCGCCAAGATACTCATAAAGCGGTTTTTTAATTTCCTGCGCGGCCGCTTTAGCAACGGCCAGTGAAATACCGAGTATGGCATTTGCGCCCATATTTGATTTTGTTTCAGTACCGTCTATACACAACATTTTATCATCTATTTCACGCTGTTTAAAAGGATTCATCCCTGTTATTTCTTTTGCCAAAATATTATTAACATTACTGACGGCTTTCTGAACGCCTTTTCCGCCGTATCTTTTCTTATCACCGTCCCTAAGCTCAAGAGCTTCGTTCACGCCGGTAGACGCACCGGACGGTACAGCCGCTCTTCCTACCACTCCCGAACCGAGCACTACATCAACTTCAACGGTAGGGTTTCCTCTTGAATCCACTATTTCTCTTCCAATTATTTTCTTAATTTTACTGACTACTGACATTAACTCTCCTCCTTAGAACGATTTCACAGATTAACTATTGGATTCCACTTCCGCCTTAAAAATTGGCGGACAGAGACACAAACTATGGTTATAACGTCCTGTACCATTTTTCCATATATATCATATCCTGTTTAACACCCTTGCTTAACCTGCCTGCCAAAACACAAGTGCCGGATGATAACCTTATCCGGCACTTGCTTATATTTCAACAAAACGTTTCTTTGTAAATTACCTCAACCTTATCTTTCCGGAATAGTGATTACAGCGTTGTTCTTTCCGGTCGGGTCTATAGCCTGCTCCATTCCCGAGGGATTTATCGCCGTTACCACATAATAATACGTCTGCCCTCTTCTCTTCCTGCTCATATCCATCCAGCTCGTACTGTCTCCGTTTATTCCTGACGCAAACGGCCTTCTATCCGTTAAATCCGCTATCGGCTGAACATCCCGGTATACATTATAGCTGTATATTCCGTTCGCTCCAAACGGCAGATCCAGCTTCCAGTCTATCAACACATCCGTCTCCCCGGGTACTTTTACTTCGTACTGGCTTATCCACGGCGTGTTCTGGCATCTCGGCGGCGCATAATCAACTATATGCGGGCTTACAAACAGGCTTACATCTGCTTTTTCCACCAGCGGATTTGAGGTTTTAAACAACATTCCCAGCAGCGGGATATCCCCTAAAAACGGCACTTTCGTTTCTGAGATGGTCGTCCTCTCTTTTAACATCCCTCCCAGCCTTATGGTCCCTCCGTTATTTACAAACAACTTCGTCCTTACTTCCCGGTTATCTATTATCGGTATTCTTGTCCCTGCTTCAGGCGATACATATCCCGCCACCTGGTTCATCTGCGGATTTATCTGCACGCTTATCGTTCCATCCCTCTGCGACTGCGGCGTTACCTGCAGTATTATATTTACATCCTGATACGTATACGTATACGTCGTATTTCCGTCGCTTATCGTCCTTGACGTTATCGGCTCTCTTGACCCTATCTGTACTCTGGCTTCCGTTCCATCTTCCACTATCACATCAGGATCCGCCACCATTTCCACCTGCGTCGTTGCCTGCGTCGCATACATTTCAAATTCTATCAGATTGTTTAACGGATCTGTATATGTAAACGGTCCAAAAAATGCTCCGGGCACCGAGCTTACTGTTGCTGTTGCAGACAGCAGCGAACCTGCTTTGTACATCGTTCCCAGCCATCTGCCGGCTCCTCCGGTTACGTTTAAGGTTCCTCCTCCCAAACTCACCGCGGCGGCATTTGTATACTGCACATCTATTCCCACCGTGGTATCCGATTTCTTTACCGTTTCCGTTAATTTTGACCTTATGGCTATTAATTTCGCTTTCCTTTCAGGGTTATCCAATTCTTTAAGCAAGCTTTCTATTCCCTCAAATACTTCCGCCACATCCGTAATGATAAGGGCGTTTGTTCCTACATCCACCGATACCACCCCGTCTTTTGTCAGTACAGACTTCATCTGCCTTATAAGCTCTCCGGCGGTCGCATATGTTAAGGCATACAGCTTCGTGACTCTCGGCGGGCCTGAAGTCTCTTTGTCTTTCTTCTTGATGTGATAAATACTGCTCGCGTCCACTTCAAACCGCAGATTTTTCGGCTCCAGGATGAGAGACAGAACAGTATCCAGCTCCTGCCTTTCGTTTATCGTAAGCGTTACATTTCCAAAAGTGTCTATATTATCAACTTCGATCGAGTACTGCACCCCGGACCTCAAAAATACCGTTTCCAGCGCTACTTTGACCGGCGTGTTCGGGAAGTCTATCGGGGCTTCCACAAACTTCGGGTCTGCCGCAAATGCAAAAACACCGGTCAGCAGGGCAACTACTACAGTTAGTATTCTCTTTATCATACTTTCCTCCTTTGATTTTTGAAAAAAATTATTTTAAAAAAACACCTCCTTCCTTGGAAGGACAACAAGACCGGGCCACCAGTACAAGTTTCCTAAGTTTAATTAAACTATCACCTTTTCAATTTTGATAATTCACCGGTCACTTCATCCATTTCCAGAACAAAGCCCGTTTTAGTAACTTCTATCAATTTTAAATTGTCATAATTCGGTATCGTCTTATTACTCCTGTTTTTCAGTATCCCTCCTACCTTTGCATAATAGGGATTATTTTGTTCATTATTATAAGTAAAACCAAAAACAGGACTTGCCGAAATAAAATACCTGAGCTCTGCAGGAGGAACGGGCGCCTTTGGTTTCGGAGGCTCTATAACTTTAAAGATAGGCCTAATATCCCATTCCCCATCCTTTGTTTTGACAGTTTCCTTTACCATTATCTTTTTCTCAGTTATCGGAACCACCTGCGCCTTCTCCCCGAGCATAACATCGGTAACGTACTCTTCGAATTTAACATCCCCTATTAAATCCGCAAGCTCTTTATCCAGATCCGCAGGCACAATATAAACCATCACATTGAAATTATTAAGCTTGACTGTGTTTTTGGAATCTCCTTGGGCAAGTCTGAAAGGTTGAACTTCTATCATTTTATTGCTGTTTTCAAATGATTTCAAAAACCCGAAAAAATTGCCAAGAGTCATCTGAAAATTAAACTCCATGGATCTTCTTTTGAATTTGACCTTAATTGTATCTTTTGTACCGTCTTTCTTTTTAATCACAAAACTTTTTACTAAATCAACCGGCTCCGCCCTCTCCGTGGCGTCCATTTTATCACAACCGTATTTCTTTGCAAGTTTTTTCACAACTTCTTTAAAATCATTAACCTGTTTTTCCGATAAGAACCTGTTTCTTAATTCACAAGCCGACGTATCAAGAACGGAATATGCTTCCGTTATCTGCGCTTCCTTAGTCTTCAGCGTTTGAGAACTGTCATATTCCTCCGAAAACCCTTTATAATCATTCTGTTTTTTAGCAAGATTCAAAGAGAAGAACACAAACATCGCGACCGAAATTATAAAAACAAACAAACAGGAAGCATATATTATCAGATCCGCCTTGCTGATATTATATTCTTCAAGTATATCCAGGATAGTCTTTTTTGGTGTTTTATTTTGAGCAGCCATTATTTCACCCCTCTTTCCGGAGTAGCCAACCTGGATCTGACTGTAGGCTTTTTTTCCGCTCTGATCGAAACTTTAAAAGATGTCCTATCTTCCAATTGTCTGGTATTGGTAATTTTAAGTTTTTTATAGTTCGCCGTATTTTCCCCGTTGTCACAAAGCTGCTTAACAATATCTTCCTTGCAGGCACCTGTAGCCTCAAAACCGATAGCATTCCATTCCGCTGTTTCAAGCCACATTTTATCAGGCATAATAGAACTAAGCTCATATACATATTCCGACCATTTTTTAAAATCAGTTTCAGGCTTTGTATATCTGTTTTTAAGTGCTTTCAATTTATCTATTGCTTTCTTTTTTCTCTTTAGATCCTTAACATTCGAAGACATTGAATCCAGCTTTACGTTTATATCGCTTATTTTCGACATAACATCAGCTCGTTGCTTCATCTTATATCCGGTTACAAGCATCAGAATCAGAAAAATACACGCAGCAACAACAATTATCAGGGATCTTCTGCTTCTAAGCTTCCTGCCGATTATTATCTCAAGAGGAAGAAGATTAATATTATTTTTTACCGGCAGCAGATTACGCAAGCCCGCGCCAATAGCAGTAACCAGCAGAGGCAGAGCTTCTAACAGCGAAACTTCAATTGCCTTATCATAACTGACAACATTCTTATTTATTCCGCTTTCACACTTTACGTCCTTTCCGGTTTTCAAGGAGATATATTTACTGATATTTACAAGTTTTGCCCCGCCCCCGCTTAAAATAACTTCCGAAACAGGCTTTCCGCCGCTTTTACTTTCAAAAAAAGAAAAAGCCCCGTTTAGCTGCCTTAAGAAATCCTTCATTTTAGACTCAAGAGCAATAAAGACTTTTCTAGTCTGCTCATCACCGTCAGCAGAACCAGCGCTAAAATCTATTTTCGCCGCATATTCTTTTGCCGTCAGCCAATCCAGGGAAAGAGTGGACTGAACCACCTCTATAATATCATTTATACCCCAGGGAACATTAAGGCCGAATTTTAAGCTTTCACCTTCCAGCACATTTACAGCAGTTGTTTCAGAACCAAAATCAATTTTTCCCCAGATTTTTTCTTTTGGTATAATCATGTTAAAACAAGAGAAGTTAAGGCCCGCAAGCGCGTTTGATTCAAGAAAATCCACCGAAAATTTTAATTTTTCCGCCATATCAAGATAATCATTTACAATTTGTTTCTTTGCAATGGCAAAGATAACATCCATTTTTTCCCTGCCGTCAGTCTTGATATCTTCTTTTCTTCTGTACAAATGGGAGATACTAACATCCCATATCATTTCCTTGAGGTCAAACGGGATAAAATCCTGATTCCCGCCGAGTTTTAAAGCCTCGCGCAGCTGCTTTTCCGTCATTATAGGCATTGAAAGCGTACGGATATTTTCCTCATATTTACTTATAGTTAAAATAACATTAACAGGCTTCAGATCCTTGAAAATCCGGCCTAAAATCTGAGAAATAACCGTCATACGGGATTCTGAGGACTCAAGTTCTTTTGATGATAACCCGTAATCTTCCACATAAAACTTGTCTATCTTGATGCCGTTAGATGTTTTTTTCAGCTGAACAACCTTTAACTGATTATAGCCTATATCAACGCCTATGCTGGTAGTTTTAGCCAACTTTAATTCTCCTTTCCAGTTTATTTTATCCTGAGAAAATCACTCAGGTTTACAGATGAAACACACCGTGAAAAGCGGTCCTTGTATACGGGAAAATCTCCAAGGCAATAGAAATTAAAAACACCGGGAGCCGGATTATTCATTGTTTCTTCAGTAGACGTACTTAGCATCGAAAAACTTATAAAAAGGATATTGGCGGTGGCTGTTTTCTTCCTGGTCGCCAGCCTGGCAGTATCGCCGTAGTCCCCCTTTAACATGTATTCCACTTCAATCCTCATACTTCTTGCGGGTTTCATTGAACTATAATCAAACCCGCCGAGGCTTTCAATCTTTTTTCCATCCTGGTCGTAAGGGGTAAACTGTATCGTACTCATCAAAAATTCATCCCCGGTAACCTGCTCTATAACTTCCTCTTCTTCTCCGGATTCCGTTTCTTCTTTCCCATAAGTCGGATCGCGCATATCATCAGGGTAACCTTTGGGATCATCGTCATCATTCGGGGTCTGACTGTGTCCGAACTTCATCCACCACTCGTACTTATCCACCTTTTTCATAAGAATAATATATTTGGAATCACTCGAGCTTTTTGTGGAATAATATATAGTATTTCCTTCCACCCTCTTATCATTGGAGTTACTGTCAATCTCCTTAACCTCTCTGTTAAATATTTCAAATTCCAGATCATCAAGAGTATCCCCGAGAGAATTCAAGCGGTTCGCGAACTGTAAATCCTCCGAGATTTTGGAGAACAAATTCCGGACATACATCTGTTCCTGGATTGTATCCGTCCCCATAGTAAAAAACGTCTGAGAAAGAAAATACGCATAATATAAAACCAAAAGTAAAAGAAAAGAAATGCCCATCGCAATTATTAATTCCAGAAGCGTAAAGCCCTTTTTTCCTCTTTCAGTTTTTTTCATTTTTACAGACATCCCTGAAAATTAATTTGACAGTTGGGTCTCCAGCAAAAAATCCCCGTCTTTTATTTCACCCCGGGGATCAACCCAGTTAACGGTCACCTTAATACTGACCAGCACCGGATCTACATCCTTGACTTCCCATTCAACTGTTCTCGTAAAATCAGCCCTGGTCTCGCTTGACGACTTGATTTCCGTGTTATTATCGGCAGTTTGAATCTGCCCGACAGTTTCAAGTCTATTCAGGGTAATAATATTATCTTCTACCAGCTGGCTCGGGGTCATAGTCCCTGCTTTTAATTGATCAATTAACTCCGCGCCTTGAGACCCCATCTCAAGCAATCCGACATAAAGAGGGTTTTCAATACTGGCAAGCCTTACCATTTCGTTATTGGCAAGGCGGGCTGCTTCTTCCTGCACATCTCCAATATTAATATCTTTAAAACCGCTGAAGAAAAGCTGAACAACAAAAGAATACACTAACGATATAAAAGCAACCGATACAAGAACCTCCACCAGTGTAAACCCTTTATTTCTTACTCTTCTTCTCATCATAATATGCACCCCTCTTTAAATACTTGTCAGTAAATTATTCTTCCTCTTCCTCTACGCCCGTACCGGTTGCCTCAGAAGAAGTTTTGTTAGTCTTAAAAGAATGGCGTTTCGTGTTAATAGGCGGTTCTACATCATCATCCGTATCCTGCTTCCCGTCAGGCCCGTCGCTTCCTATCAGATAGTTATTCGCGGTCTGCGCTCCTTCCGCCTCATTTGCGGCTCCGGAACCGGTAGCCAAACGATACCGGTACACCCGGCCCCACGGATCCTTGTCTCCTCCTTCCTGCAGATACCCTTCTGTGATCGGCGTCAACAAAGCATCAGGATAATATTTATAATGCGTATAGTAAAGTTCCAGCGCCGACTGCACTCCTCGAAGCGACGCCTTGCAGGACTCTATCTCCGCCTGCTCCCGGGTTTTCAGTAAATCCGGTATCACTATGGCAATCAACAACCCGATAATCGCGATAACGATCATCAGTTCCAGCAGTGTAAATCCTTTTTTCCTTCTCATAAACAACCCCCTTTTTTAATTTTTTTTCATATTTCCATACATTTTAAAGACCGGCAGGTAAAGAGCCATAACAACAAGAGCAACTATACCCGCAAGGCCTATGATAAGCAGAGGTTCAATAAGCGCAGTAAGAGCAGCTGTTGAAATTTCAACCTCCTCATCATAAAACTCCGATATTTGTTCCAACACCTCACCCAGTTTACCGGTCTGCTCGCCTACATGAACCATGGAGATAACAAGAGCAGGAAAATACGCGCTTTTCTTTAAAGTATCCGCTATTTTCTCACCTTCTTTAATCTTTTCTTTGGCTTCAAGAATCGCCTTTTCAACAGGCTTGCTTCCTACCGTTTTCGAAACCAGATCCATGGATTCAAGAATCGGAACTCCGTTATTCACAAGAATACCGAGAGTCTGGGAAAACTTCGCAAAAATAACTTTCGATATGTAAGCTCCAAGCACCGGAGCCTTTAACATCAGCTCGTCTGTTTTATACTTACCTTTCTCCGTATTGAGAATTTTAAAAATAAAATAAATTATAAGAATAATAAGTCCGAAGGTAAAGAAGTTTGCAGGGAAACTCAAGAAATACTTTCCTACTATTTCATGACTTAAATATATCATGGTTTTTGTAAGCCAAGGCAAATTCCCGCCCATGGACTTGTACATATCCTGAAATTTCGGAATAACAAAAGTCAGAATAAACACCACAACGCCAATACCGACACAAACAACCAGTATAGGATAAACCATCGCGGATTTTACTTTATTTCTGAGCCGGGATGTTCTATCCATGTATTTCGCGGTACGGACGAGAATTTCCGGCAACTTACCGGAAGCTTCGCCGGCTTTTAACATACCGACATAAAGGTTATCAAAGTATTTGGGATACTTGGCCATCGCAGTAGAAAGCGGAGTACCTGAAATAACCTCATTTCTGACATTCTTAATTATTCCCCGGAGCATAGGATTTGCCAGCTGATTTATCAATACTTCAAGGCACTGCTCAATAGGGATTCTTGCTTTAACCAAAGTCGCAAGCTGCCTTGAAAAAAGCAGAATATCATCCTGAGATATTTTTCCGCCGGATAAACTTTTATTTAAAAACCCGGTAATCGCCCATTTCCTTTTAATGCTGGTGATCATCAGCCTCTGGCGCTGGAGTTTTGTTACTGCAACATTTTTACTTTCAGCGTCAACATCACCTTTATATGCTTTTCCATCAGAATCAACAGCACTATATGAAAATACTGGCATTGTTTCGCCTCCGTTCTAATCCTTAGCCGTATTTAATCTCCCGCTAAAATGATTATTGATTTGCAGTACCTGCTATTTTTATCACTTCATCAATCGTCGTCATTCCTTTTAAAGCCTGTTCAATCCCGGCCTGAAACAAGGTACGCATGCCGTTTTTTATGGCTGCCGCTTTCAGTTCATGAGGTTCTGCCCTCTTTGCAATCATATTTTTCAGCTCCCCGTCCATAACCATTATCTCATATATTGCCAACCGGCCTCTGAAACCCGAACCGCCGCAAATTTCACAACCGGGGGTTTTATAAAACTTCGCACCGTTTTTATTGATAATAATACCCATCATGGCCAGCTGCTGATCAGCGGTCATAATAAATTCCTCCCTGCAATGTTCGCAGGCTCTTCTTACAAGACGCTGAGACATAACCATTACTATGCAGGAATTAATAAGAAAAGGTTCAATGCCCATATCAATGAGCCTTGTAATGGAACTTGGGGCATCATTCGTATGAATGGTTGAGAATACCAGGTGTCCGGTAAGAGCAGCTCTGACCGCAATATCAGCAGCTTCAAAATCACGCATTTCACCGAGAAGAATAATATCAGGATCATGACGGAGAAAGCTTCTAAGAACTTTCGCAAAAGTAAGACCTATCTCTTCTTTGACTTCAACCTGGCCTATGCCAAAGAAAGAATACTCGATAGGATCTTCAATCGTCATAATATTATCACCCGTGTTATATATTTTATTTAAGGCGGCATACAGTGTGGTGGTTTTTCCGGAACCGGTAGGCCCCGAGATCAGGATCATGCCGTAAGGCTTGTTGATGGCCTCAAGGAATTTATTCAAGTCATCGCCCTGCATACCCAGCTTTTCCAGATCAAGAACCGTAGCGCCCCGGTCAAGAACTCTAAGTACGACACGTTCGCCGAACTGATTAGGAACAATAGACACCCGAAAGTCAATATCCCTTCCGGATATTTTCTTTGTAATACGTCCATCCTGCGGAAGCCTGGTCTCGGCTATATCAAGCCTGGACATAATTTTTACGCGGGAAACCATCGCAGGATAAAGCACGAACGGCGGAGCCGGAACTTCATGAAGAACACCGTCTTTTCTGTACCTTATTCTCATAGTCTTTTCAAAAGGCTCTATGTGAATATCTGTCGCTCTTTCTTTCACCGCATTAATAATAATCAGATCCACTATCTTTATGATAGGAGCATCATCGAGAAACTCCTCTGCCTTCTCAGTCTCGCCGGTCTGCCCGTCATCAAGCAGTTTGTTGTCTATCTGATTGACCATGTCCCGCATTTCATCAGTCAGTCCATAGTATCTCGAAATTGACTTTGCCAGAGCTTTTTCACTCGCAAGCATAGGTTTAATTTCTTTATGAATTAAAAATTTAATATCATTGATAACCCTAAAATCCAGAGGATTAATCATTGCGATATAAACCGAGTTATCCTCCTGTTTATAAGGCAGGATTTTATACCGTCTGCAGATATCTTCAGGGATTAACTTTATTATTTCAGGATCTATTATCACATCATTAAGATTAATGTAAGGAGTGTCTAACTGTTTGCCGAGTATTTTAAGAAGGTCGTCTTCCTTTATATAACCTAAATCAATCAGGGCATGGCCCAGCCGTTTATTGCTGGATTTTTGCTCAGCAATAGCCTTTTCCAGCTGCGCAGGAGTAATCAACTTCTCCTGTATAAGCATTTCACCTAACGGATGTTTCTCCATATCGACCGACCCTATCTAAATTATTTTTGAAACAAATTCTTTTATCAACCATGAACCACTTTTTTACAAGCAGTTCCTGACCCTGCACCTGAATGAAACGAACGGCACAAGGATACTAATAACATTTTAATTAACATTATACGTCAAATAACCGCACCTGCGATAACTTGGCGGTTCGCAATAAAATTAAGGTCTATTAAGTTATCGATGCGCTTGGCAATCCAGCCTCTTTCATCTGGACCCGTAGCTTTGCGACCCCGTCTTACAACGAGTGTGCCTTTTCGGATGTCCAGTAAATTTTATCAACAAAAGTATTAAAAGTCAATACTATTTTAAGTTTTGTTTTTATGTGATGAGTCAGTAAATTATAGAAGATGTCAAATTAGTTAATTGTCAAAAACCCCATTGAATATCAATTATTTCTCAGCTTTAGTAAAGATATATACCAACTTCCTTCTTTAGTTATGAAAACAACCTCATATCATTTTTTTAAAAAGTATCTGCCGTTTCGAAGCTGGCATCAGGTTAAGCACCGCCTTTTAAGGCTTTTTGCGTATACATTCTGCAATCCTTTTTCAAAATGCTCAGGCGCAAAATCATTGATATTTTTTATTATTTTTACATTCAATTTTAAAGCTTCACTTGCTTTTATTTTCTGATTAACCTTTAATCCTAATGCTTTAAAAAATCTGAGATTTACAATATCATCTATTTTTTTAATACTTTGTTTTTTACTGCAACCCTTTTTTGTCTTCAAGCAGCATAAACTGCAAATATCATCAAACTCGTTAACCATTTTGAAAATCACATTCGGATTATTTTTAACTATTTTCAAAATTAATCGAGAACCGTTTTTTGACGTTGTTTTCAACCCTCTATAATCATTTATAAAAAACCACGGTAAATTATAGGGGCGAATCTTTATACATCTGTTCCAATCTCTTTTAGATATAATAAATTTCCCGATATCCGGGCCGCCCGCGGAAGCCGCTAAAATTAATTTAACTTCATTTATTTTTCCGTATTTCAAATAAGGAGTTAAATCAAGGTATGTATGAAATGGTTTATCGCTTTTTTGCCTGTAATCAATACCCGCCAATTTGTTATTAACATAGACAGACAACGAATTTTTTATATCCCCGACATAAAACAATACATTTCTTTTTACTTTCGGTATAAATATCCGACTAATAGAAAAAGCATTTTTACCGTATTTTTCTTTAATTTTTGACGCAGGAACTAATTCGTTAAAATTCTCCCGCAATTGTGAAAACTTGTCTTTTTTCATGTATCCTCCTGATTTTAAATCTCACATTATACTTCTGGCGGACATCCCGGCTACGCCCGGAGCTCGGAGAGTTTCATAATGCGGCAAAAAGTACATTGTTTTTTTTAATAGTTATTTTAGAAATACTTAAAATCCAATAAATCATCACATTGGGTTATTAATTCTTTTCTCTTAAATTCCGCAGAGCCGTAATATTTCTTCAATATACTCATGAATTCCAAGTTTATAATCTTATTATTTACCGGTTTTTGTTCTGCATTTTTTAATTTTATCAAGCATATTTTTCTCCCGCTAAAACAGGGAATTAAATCAACAATATCAAATTTTTTAAGAATACCGTGAAGGAGTATCTTATTATCATAAGCAAACAACCTCGTCTCCGCAATATTTTTGAAGGAATATACTGTATCCTCAATTACAATGCTTCTTATTTTCGGCTGTAAAACACCGGAAAACAGAGCCCAAATTCCCGCCGCGCGTCTTCCGATTAAGCCAATATTATTTTTATCAAGATCCTCTCTTGTCTCAAGGTAATCAAAAGCTCTGGTTATATCAAAAACCCTGCAAGCCAGAACAGAGGTGCCCATCATTATAGCGTCATAATTGATCCTGAACTCAGAGTCATATATGCCAAAGTCCATTCTTGATGCAGAAATTCCCCGGGATGAACGAGAGGACACTCCGCCAACTCCCCTCGGATCAAATAAGAACACGGCAAAGCCCTTTTTTAGCAGTCTTTTAATCAGCGGTTTTTGCTTTTCAAATCCCGAGGTACCTTCTTCCGTTACAAGAATATAGCTTTTCAATTTTTCTTCAGCCCTATCCGGTTTTAACAAATATCCTGTTACAGCAATATCCTGCTCGCTGAAAAAAAATATAAATTCCCTCGTACAGCCCAGTTCCTTTATAGTTTCAACCTCAATTATCCTCGGATATATCTTTTCCCCCTTATTCCGGAAAGGAAGGAGATTTGAAAGTCTTTCTGTGGTATTATTAATATAATTAACCAGTGATTTTCCATCCTTGATTATACTCCGTTCTGGAAACACAGCTTCTGCGTACTTCCGGTTTAACGAATATACAGTCTCAGAATCCGGAAACTGAGCCAGCACCTGACCGCATGCCGTACAGTTTAAATCTGAAGGATCCTCCGTTTTAATGTCTGCTTCTGTGACAAAATCCGGTTTTTCGTTTTTCAGGTGCACTTTAAACCAATTAACGGCAGCCTGCCTTAATTCGTCCGAATACTGGTGAGTAGTATTACTGACCGTCATACTGATTTTATCTTCAGCTTTATATAGAGCATAAATCCTTCTTGCTTTTTCCAAAGTTTTTACAGCGCCTTCTATACAGAAAAAGTCATAGGCGTTTGCCCCTATCAGCAAAGGAAGCGGAGCAATTCCTGTAACCAAATCATCGTAATTAATACCGTTCTTTATTACTCCAAACACATTCTGTTCCGCATCATGGGCTTGTCCTGTTTTAAAATAATCCAGCCGGGAAGTTACATAGGAACAGGGAACGGAACATTTTATTCTCTCGTCCAGAAAAGTAAGGTAAGAAGTCAGTGTCCCGCCTCCGGAATTGCCCGTAACGCCGATCTTTGCCCCGTCAACCTCCTTACGGCTTAATAAATAATCTAGCCCTCTCATTCCATCCCCTATGAAATATCTCGCAAGCCCTGCTCCGCTCAGAATACATTGAAAACCCGAGTAACTGTGCTCTCTCGTTCCCCATCTGACATCCGTGTTCTTCTTTCTATTATTATAGTATTGCAGCCTCTCACCCTGACCCAGCGGATCAATGGCAAGAACAATAAAACCGTTTTTAACAAGGTCAATACAGACTTTTTGATAAACAGGGTATGCTTTTGCTTCAAGAGCGTGTCCGCTTACAAATAAAACCGCAGGGGCTTGCCCCTTAAGGTGTTTCGGAATATACAAATTTGATGTTACAAAATATTCCGGCTGGCTTTCGAAAATTACTTTTTCTATTAAATAACCGTCTCTTTCTATTTTGCCGGTAATTGCGGCATTCAGAGGAGTCCTTTTCCCGGGCAGCCCCCCGATACTCTCTATAAAAACTGCTTTTAATTTCCTTCGTCTTTCTTCGAAATCTTTTATTGTCTTAATATTTTCTTTTTCTTTCTCTTCCGAAGCAATCATTCCTTCAGCTTTTGCTCTTAAATAATGCGGCAATTGATCCTTAACATCGTAATAGCCCGCAATATAGTCCCCAAAGCTTTCCATTATTTACACTCCCTTCATTTGAGTATTATCCTTGCATCCGCGAGTTTGCAGCCTTTTCCCTTCGCATGCACAATAATAGGATTCATATCCACTTCTCCTATATCTTCACATTCCATCATCAGCTGTGACAGACGGCAAATACAATCAGCGATGGCCTCCGTATCGCAGGCAGGCTTACCTCTTACACCTTCCAGAATCTTATAGGTCTTTACAGACTTTATCATCTTTTGAGCCATGAAGAGCCGTATCGGAGCAATAGAGAAGCTCACATCCTTCATAACTTCGACAAAAGAACCGCCCAAACCGAACATTATAAGCGGGCCAAAAGAATCGTCTCTTTTCGCGCCCACAATAACCTCTTCACCCCGCTTCGCGCACTGCTGGATATTAACACCCCAGATTTTTGCTTCAGGTTTAAGTATTTTTACATCCTGCATCATTTCGGCGTAAGCGCCTTTTACTTCCAGCTCAGACTCCAGCCCGACTTTAACGCCTTTTACGTCTATCTTGTGAATAATATCAGGGGATACGATCTTCATCACAACAGGATAACCTATTTCATTTGCGCGTTTTGCCGCCTCTTCAGGGGTAGCGCATAAGAAGGATTTCAGCGTAGGAAACCCGTACGCATTGAACACTTCAAGAGATTCCAGTTCAGGCAGATATTTTCTTCCCTCCTTTTTTGCTTTTTCAATTACTTTAAGCGCGGCAGTTTTATCCACCTGATATTGAATAACTTTTGTTTTCGGAGTAAAAACATTCAGCCCGTATTTGTACATTACAGACATAGTCATAGCGGCTTCTTCCGGAAATCTGTAGACCGGTATATTGTTTTCTTTCAGGATATCAATACCTTTAGAAACATCCACTATTCCCATAAAACAAGCCAGCACCGGTATTTTGGTGCCCCGGGTGCATTTAACTACCGACATAGCAATCTCTTCAACATCCGTTACCGACTGCGGAGTTAAAAGAACTATTACACAATCGACATTCTTATCTTTCATTACATGTTCAAGCGCCCATTCATACCTGTCATGCTGAGCATCCCCGATTACATCTATGGGATTATTAAAGTTAGACGTAGGAGGAAGCTTTTTCCTGAGTTCGGCGATAGTCGCAGGATCAAGTTTGGCAAGCTGCAACCCGAATTTAATCGCCGCATCTGTCGTCATTATTCCGGGGCCTCCCGCATTGGTCACTATACATACTCTGTTGCCTTTTGGCACAGGCATGTGCGCAAAAGCTATGGAAACATCCAGAAGCTCTTCAACGGTATTGGCGCGGATCACCCCGCATTGATTAAAGAGAGCTTCATACATTTCATCCGAACCCGCAAGCGCACCGGTATGTGAAGAAGCCGCTTTTGCGCCTTCCGCCGTACGCCCCGATTTCATGGCAACTATAGGTTTCATATTACTAACATCATCGTTAATCTCGCTTGCAACCTTTAGAAATTCCCTGGGATTAGACATATCTTCGACATACATGATGATAACCTTGGTAACCGGATCGTCTTTTAGATATTTCAAAAGGTCCATTTCTTTAAGTCCGGCCTTATTCCCCATGGAGACAAACTTGGAAAATCCTATGTTAAGGCCTTTTGCGTAATCCAATATTGCCGTACCAAGAGCTCCGGATTGAGTAATAAACGCTATATTGCCGGCTTTAGGCATAAATTTCCCGAAAGCCGCATTCATAGAGGATTTTGGATCAGGGTTTATCACTCCCAGACAATTTGGACCAATCAAAGCCATGTTATATTTTTTACTTATCTCTACAACCTGTTTTTCAAGCACCACGCCCTCACCGCCAACTTCCTTAAATCCGGCAGAGATAATTATTATACCTTTAATACCCTTTTTTCCGCACTCTTCAAGCGAAGCCGGAATATATTTAGACGGAATTACAATAACAGCAAGATCTACTCCATCCGGAATTGCGGTTATAGTAGGATAGCATTTTACACCCAATATGGATTCTGCTTTAGGATTTACAGGGTATAATATTCCTTTATATCCGCCCTCTATAAGATTAGTAAAGATGGTGCGGCTCAACGTATTTTCCTTGGTTGAGGCTCCGACAATCGCAATAGACTTCGGATAGAATACTTTATCCGCATTTTCTAACATATGATGCTCCTTTCAAGCATTGAATTTTTTTTCATGATTATTAAGCCCTTTTTCTAAGGTATCAAGATCTACTTTTAAGCATTTTGCCGAAGCGGTTGCAAATATCTCTCCGCTTTCTGAAGCCGCACTGCCTTTTACGAATATTATATTTTTAACTTCTTTTTCTATTTCAGCCGAGAAAATTATCTTTTCCCCGATCCGCGCGGGTTTTCGAAGACGAATATTCAGTTCAGCGCTTACGACCGGGTTGTTATATTTTTTCCAAGGCAGGTTTACCATAACCTCGTCAAGCACCAACGAAAGCATTCCGCCATGCACAATACCAGCATACCCCTGAAATTTTTTAGGAAAAGTATAATCCGTGTATAGTTTCCCGCCTTCCATCCTGAAATCCAATTTCAAACCGTCGGGATTATTTTTTCCGCAGGCAAAACAAAAATGATCATCTCTCCAAGACATTTAACCATCCACCTCTTTAATTACTTAATTTTTTCCAGGGTTATAACATTCCAAGTTTTATTTACTTTCAGAATTGAATATCTCTCGGGGTATTTCAGGAAAGTCCCGTGGCTTTTTTTATCATGATCCCATTTTTCCTGCGCATCGGCTTCTTTACATTTAAACTGTACCCTTACCCACTTAAATTCCTGACCTTCTCCAGATGCAAGAAAAACCGTACAAAGCACCCACAACAACAGGACTATCTTTTTCATAGCCGCTAATTCCTTTTGCTTCTTCTTTCAAAAATACATATTTTTTGGTGGGCAGGGAAGGATTCGAACCTTCGAAGGCTAACAGCCGACAGATTTACAGTCTGTTGCGATTGACCAACTCCGCAACCTGCCCAACTTGATTACTAATAACTAATTGCTGATTGCTTATAACTAATAAAAACTAACTGCTAATAACCGCTATATAAAACTACTTAGCGTTTTTCTTCTCGTTGTTCTGTTTAAGATACTTAATAAAACCGCCGAGCTGTTTGCAAAGGCTCTGTAGCACTACTATTCCTTCATTAAACTCTTTCTCGCCTATAAATCCGAGTTTTCTGGCTAGATACAACTGACTTTCAGCTTCTCCGGCTGATCCTTTTGCAATTCTTAAGAATCTGACAAAATCTTTCGTATTATCGTATTCAAATCCTTCCGCTATATTGGAACTTATTGAATATGCAGCCCGTCTTATTTGGTCCTTAAGCGAGTATTCTTTTTCCCAGAAACCACAGCAAGTTATACCATAAATAACCCTCGCTGCATATATAGATTCTTTCCAAACCGGCATCTGTTCAAACGAAATATATTTCATTTCCCTATCCTCATCTCACCCCGATTACGATTACTAATTACTTATTGCTAATCTCTAATTATTAGTAATCAGCTATTAGTTATTAGCAATTGTATTGGAGCGGGAGACGGGGATCGAACCCGCGACATTCAGTTTGGAAAACTGATACTCTACCAACTGAGCTACTCCCGCATAGAAGCCAATTACTAATAGCTTATTACTAATTCCTAATATCTAATTCTTTTTCTTCTGTTTTTTTATTCGTTATCAGCTATTAGTTATCAGCTATCATTTTTTATCTGAGCTACTCCCGCAGTAAAAACCAATGACAAAGTACTAAGGACTACTGACAATTTAAAGAACAATAATGATGAGTATTGTAGCATTTTAAAGGTTTTTAGTAAAGTCCAAACTGTGCAGGACCCCGAATTTTTTCTCAGATATTTATAATTTTCACGCCGTTAAAATCTTCTTTTAATCTCTTTGAAGTGTCCTCAAGATTTCCGGCAAGAAA
>JAZDIO010000149.1:0-8905 GCA_043804965.1 Candidatus Firestoneibacteriota bacterium
CCTTATCTGCTTCTGTCGGCATGTATTTGCCGACCTATCTGAAGCAAAGAGGAATAGGTATTACGGTTTCCGGACTTTCCTTTATGTTATATATAATTCCCGGGTCTTTAAGCGGTATTCTGGCAGGCAAGTATCTTTCAAAATATAATGCAAAGCTGATCATAATTTTAACACAGCTTTTTTCGATAGCATTTTTATACGCTGTGCTTTTTTGTCCGTTTCCTTATTTTCTTGTCTTCATTCCTTTTGCCGGGGCCTGTCAGCTTTCTTCTTTTCCAATGCTGGTAAGTCATTCATACACGTTTCTCCCGAAAAATAAAGGTGTTGCTGCAGGTTCTATTATCGGCCTTACCTGGGGTCTTTCCAGCATTCTTATTTTTATTACCGGTTTACTTTCCGATGCCGGGGGTTCGATTAGCTATGCCTATAAAGTAATATCCGTATTGCCTGTTTTTGCAATAGTACTGCTTTTAAAACTAAAAATTTGAAGAGGTTGACAGCTGCCTCCAAGGAAACGGAAGAAGGGCGTTAAAAAAACAGAAGAGTGGAGATGGTAATTGAAAGATAATAATGAGCCTGTATATGGGGGTTCAAGCCCCGGAAAAGGTTTGGTCAGAACTTTTTAACTGATCCGAAACTCCGTGAATTTATTGTTAACTCGGCCTATATTATTAAAACTGACACAGTGCTTGAAATCGGACCGGGCAGGGGCGAGCTTACCGGTATTATCGCCGTAAGATGCCCCGTGGTAGCCGTGGAGATAGACCGGGATCTGGTAAAACTTCTTGAAGCCAGGTTTGAAGGTAACAGCAAAGTTGAAATAATTGAGGGAGATATACTTGCCTTTGACTTTAAGACGCTTTCTGTAAAAAAGTTTAAAGTGATAGGCAATGTGCCGTATTATATTACAACTCCGATAATATTCAAGCTCCTGGAGAACAAGGAAAGAGTTGAAACTGCCATTCTTACGGTACAAAAAGAAGTTGCAGAGAGGCTGGCAGCTGTCCCTGGAAATAAAGACTACGGAGTTTTAACCGTGATGGTAGGAATGTTTGCGGAGGTTAAAATATTGAAAATTATACCTGCTGCTGCTTTTTACCCGGTTCCGCAGGTTGACTCAGCTGTAATAAGCATTAAACCGCTTGAATTTACACGGGTTCCGGTAAAAGACCCTGCAAATTTTGAAAAACTTGTTAAGACAGCTTTTCAACAAAGAAGAAAAAATATAAGAAATGCGCTTCTCAGGTTTGGTGCAGCAAAAGAAGAAGCAATAAGAATTCTTCAGGCCTGCGGTATCAGTGAGAATGCCAGGCCCGAGGATGTTTCCATAAAAGAATTTGCAAAACTTTCCGATGCCCTGTCTGTACCCGCGTGAAGGGAGCATGCCGTATCCTGAACAAGTTCCTTCTTTATTTCTAAGACTTAAAACTTATCATGTTTGTTGCATTTTTCGGTGGGCTCTGTCCCTGAAATAAATACTTCATCAAGCCATCTTTTACATTTATTAGTCCAGAGTAAACCTGTATCAGGATCTATTCGTACAGTAACTATATTTGGCGGCCTTGAAAACGGTTCGGGAGGTTTTTCTTTGTAAACTTCTTTCATGAATGCTGTCCACATGGGGACAGGTGTGTTAGCGCTGCTTATCCATTTGCCGAGAGATCTTCTGTCATCAAACCCCACCCATCCTCCGGCTGCCAGGTCGGAAGTAAAGCCTGCAAACCATACATCGGATTGATTGTCGGTGGTTCCGGTTTTCCCTGCGCAATTAAAAGCTATTCCGTCGGCCCTTATTCTTGCCGCGGTTCCTTCGTTAACGACGCTCTCCATCATGGAAGTCAGTATATATGCGGCTTCAGGCCTTAATACGTCCTGGACATGCGGCCGGTTTTCTTCAAGTACTTTCCCCATACTGTCTTTTACCATAAGAATAGAAATAGGGTCAACTTTTACTCCAAAGTTAGGGAAGGTGGAATAAGCCGAAACAAGTTCCATCAAAGTGACTTCCGAAGTACCAAAAGCAAGTGAAAGATTCTTATGAATCTGGCTTTTAATCCCCATCTTGTGAGCGTAAGAAGCTACTGAGGATGCTCCCACTTTCATAAGAAGTTTAAGGGTAACAACATTTCTTGATAAGGTAAGCGCCTTTCTTAAGGTTGTCGGCCCGAAAAATTTTTTTTCGTAATTTTCCGGTTTCCAGACCTGGCCTTCATTGCCGTCGCTTAAAGGCATGGGAGCATCTACTATTATGTCTGCGGGAGTAAAGCCGTTATCTATGGCAGTAGTATATATAAAAGGTTTAAAGGCTGAGCCGGGTTGTCTTTTTGACTGCGTGGCTCTATTGAATTGTGATTCCGAAAAATCCCGCCCTCCGACCAGAGCTTTGATATACCCGGTTTTTGGGTCAAGGGCGATGAAAGAGGCTTGAACAGGCATATTCTTCCTAAATTCAGCTTCATGAATACTCTCAACCGGTATTCCGTTCTCAAGTGCTATTTTCTTTTCAGCTTCCGCCAGTGTTGCTGCTACCGCTTTTTGCGCCATATCCTGCATTTTCATATCTAAAGAGGTGTATACGGAAAGCCCTCCCTTATAAATTACGTTTGCCCCGTAAGTTTCTTCCAGCTGCTGCCTGACGTATTCAACAAAATAAGGCGCGTTTTTCTGTTCTATCCTGTGTACTCTTATAGGCGTATGCTTTGCCGTATCTGCTTCCAGTTTGGTTATAAGCCTTTTCTTTATCAGTCTGTCAATTATGCGGTCACGTCTTTGTTTTGCTTTTTTTGGATTATTGTAGGGAGAGTATTTATTAGGAGCCCTTGGTAATCCTGCCAGGAGCGCGCACTCCGGTAAACTAAGTTCTTCCACGTGTTTTCCAAAGTATGTTCTTGCCGCTGTTTCCACACCGTAAGCCCCCGAACCCATATTAATCTGATTTAAATACATTTCAAGGATTTCGTCTTTTGTGTACCGGTATTCTATTTTAAAGGAAAGCATCACTTCCCTGATTTTTCTGGAAAAAGTCCTGTCTTGAGTAAGGAAGAGGTTTTTGGCAAGCTGCTGGGTTATCGTACTGCCGCCCTGCTCTACTCTGCCGTGAGAGAGATTCACCAGAAAGGCTCTAAGGATAGAAAGAGGGGATATTCCGAGATGAGAGTAAAAACCGTCATCTTCTATTACCAGTATTGTTTTCTTGAGTTTTTCCGGAATCCTTGATAAAGGGACAAGTGTTCTTTGTTCCACGAAAAGCTGCGCAATGAGTTCTCCGTTTTGATCGTAAATTTTACTCGCAAGAGACGGTCTGTAATTTTCCAATTCGGAAAGCGGAGGCAGGTCGTAATAGAAAGCTATCATAAGGCCAAAAAACCAGCCTATAAACATTGTTAAACCTACGGCAAGGATTTTTCTAAACCATCTGGTTTTTGAATATTTCAATACTATTGCGAGTAGAGCTTTATAATTCATAATTTAATATTTTACGTTAAAATGCGTGTTTTGTAAACATGTAAATGTATATATAAAACAATATATTTGTTTCGGTGCTATTGACAAAAATGATATTGTTTGATAGAATCATTTGTCCACTTGACGTGGACATTTTTCATTTGTTTTCTTTCTGTCAGGAATTGAATAAAGCGCCTTTGGAACAAATACAAGCTTGTTTATTGTCTAATTAAGAGTAAAAATCTAATTAAAGAAAGGGTGATCTCAAGTGGTTGAAGTAATTGTGAAATCCGATGAGTCTTTTGAATCGGCTCTGAAAAGGTTTAAGAGAAAATGCCAGATGGAAGGCATCCTTACCGAAATCAGAAAAAGAGAGTTCTATGAAAAGCCGAGCGAAAGAAGGAAAAAGAAAGAAGAAGCTGCTGCCAGGAAATTAAGAAAAAGACTGGAGAAGCTGGACTAAGGAGTTGGCATGGGGTTGAAAGAAAAGCTTGATGAAGATCTTAAGCTGGCAATGAAGGCTAAGGATGCACTTAAGCTTTCCACCGTGAGATTGCTGAAGAACGCGGTTAATAATGTTGAACTTGCCAGGAAGAAAACTTTAACGGATGAGGATATTATTACTGTTATCCAGTCGTCCATTAAACAGCGTAAGGATTCTGTCGAACAGTACAATAAGGGCGGTCGAAGTGAGCTTGCAGCGCAGGAAGAAAATGAAATGAAAATACTGCAGGCTTATCTTCCTCTCCAATTGAGTGAAGAGGAAATCAGAAAACTTGTTGCGGATGTAATAAAAGAAACAGGCGCTTCTTCTGTAAAGGAAATGGGAAAGGTTATGGGGAGACTGATGCCTCTGGTTAAAGGCAAGGCCGACAATTCGCGGGTAAGCGCGATAGTTAAAGAACACCTTAAATAGTCAATGAAGGTATTAGATTTTGAATTTTATAACAGGCCTACGCGTGTAGTGGCAAAAGAGTTGCTCGGCAAAATCTTCGTTAGAAATCTTCGCGGTAAAATATTAATGGGCCGTGTTGTTGAGACAGAAGCTTATCTTGGAGCGAAAGATCCGGCCAGTCATGCGTGCAAAGGGCGGACAAAAAGAAGCAGTGTTATGTTTGGTAACCCCGGAGTTGCCTACGTTTATCTCTGCTATGGTTTTTATTTTATGATGAATGTTGTAACGGAAAAAGAAGGTGTGGCCGGAGCGGTGCTTTTGAGAGGGGTTGAGCCGCTTTGTGGACTTCAGGGTAAAGCGGTGAATGGTCCGGGAAAGCTTGCCAGGGCGTTTAAACTCGGAAAGAAGGAAAATCGGCTTTTGCTTATTCCAAAAAACGGGATATATTTTGCCGATGACGGATATTGTAATTTTAAGATAATTAAAACAGGAAGAATTGGCATAAAACAGGGGCGGGAATTGCCCCTGCGGTATTATCTAGAAGGGAGCGAACACGTATCTGGCAGGGAGGGGATAAAATGAAGCTAATTGATTTTTATAAAACAGTGGTGAAAAAAGGTATCAAGGCAGATCCGCGCGGTGAAGATATAGTAAAGGAAGAGCTTAAAAAAACAGCAGAAAAGTATAAGGCTTTAAAACCTGAAGAAAAGAAAAAATATGATGAGGATAAACTTTTTAATCCTTATGCGGATACCCGGGTGTTAAACGGGTCCTTAAACTCGGAGATAAAAACGGTAATGGTCGGTGTGGATATTGATGCGGGAGAGATAGTGTTAGCGGATAGGCTTTCGGAAAAAGGCAGAAAGATAGATCTTATAATGGCTCATCATCCGTCGGGGAAGGCATACGCTAACTTTTATGAAGTGATGGAGATACAAAACGCGCTTTTTAATCAGGCGGGAGTTCCTATAAACGTGGCTGAGAACACGATGGGTGCCAGAATGAAAGATGTCGAACGCAAGGTCCTGCCGGCAAATCATACAAGAGCGGTTGATGCGGCAAAGCTTCTTGGTTTAAATATGATGTGCGCTCATACGGTGGCGGACAATCATGTGGCAGGTTATCTTACTTCGCTTTTTGCAAAGAAAAAACCTGGGACCTTAAAAGATATTCTTGAAATCTTAAAAGAGATTGAAGAATATAAAATTTCAGGTTTAAATAATGCCGGACCGAAAATATTTGCAGGCAGTGAAAGTTCAAAGTGCGGGAAAATATACGTAGATATGACAGGGGGTACCGAAGGGCCTAAAGAAATCTATGAAGCGGCCTCGAAAGCGGGTTTTGGTACATTTGTAGGCATGCATTATTCCGATGAGCATAGGAAAGAGATAGAAAAGAATTTTATGAATATTGTTGTTGCCGGGCATATCAGCAGCGACAATCTCGGGTTAAATTTACTTTTGGATGCTGTTATGAAACAGTGCGGTAAATTGGAGATAATTGAATGCTCAGGCTATCGCAGAGTAAGCAGGTCTAAGTAACAGGAGCTCATGGGCTTAATTCCGCAGGATAAGATTTTACTTGTAAAAGAAGCTTTTGATATTGTGGATGTAATAAGCGAACATGTCCACTTGAAGAAAGCAGGGCAGAATTTTAAAGGTTTATGTCCTTTCCATAATGAGAAGACGCCTTCTTTTGTCGTAAGTCCGGTTAAACAGATTTATCATTGTTTTGGGTGCGGAGAAGGCGGAAATGTCCTGCACTTTATATCCAGGATAGAAAATATTAGCTTCTTTGAGGCTGTAAAATTCCTGGCTGAAAAGAAGGGTATTACCGTTGATACCGGAGATACGGCAAAGAAGGACGAATACGAGGAACTTTTTAAGGTTAATGAACTTGCTGTAAGGTACTATAAACAAAGGTTGAAAGAGAGTAAAACCGCTCAGGATTATTTAAGCAAAAGAAATTTAAGCCCGGAGACTCTGGAAAAGTTTTCAATAGGTTTTGTGCCTGAGGAATGGGACGGTCTTTTAAATTATGCCAAAAAAAACAATGTAAAGCCGGAGCTTCTTGAAAAAGCAGGGCTTATCATTAAGAGGGATAAGAAAGACGGGCATTATGACAGGTTCCGTAACCGGATAATATTCCCTATCGTGAGCAGTTTTGGCAGGTATGTTGCTTTTGGCGCAAGGGTGCTGGACAACTCGCTTCCTAAATATATTAACTCGCCTGAGACCCCGGTTTACATTAAAGGCAAAAATCTCTATGGCTGGAATCTTGCAAAAAGTAATATTCCCGAGGATCTGGGAGTTGTAATTGTTGAGGGTTATCTTGACTGCATTACCTGTCATCAATACGGAATAAACAACACTGTCGCAACGCTGGGGACTTCTTTGACCAAAGATCAGGCGCTGCTTTTAAAAAGATATACAGACAAAGTTGTAATTGCTTATGATCTTGATGTTGCTGGTATAAATGCTTCCCTTCGGGGTATTGCGGTGCTTGTAGAAGCGGGATTGGATGTTAAAGTTATGGTCTTCGCCGGAAGTAAGGATCCGGATGAATATCTGAACAAGGAAGGTAAAGATGCTTTCCTGGAAAAATTGAAATCAGCTAAGAGTATCGTGGATTTTTGGCTTGATATAGTAAAACCGGAGAATCTTGCCGATTTAAAAGGTAAATTGAAGCTTTTTAGCCAGATGCTTCCGGTGGTGGCAGCTGTCTCAGATGATGTGAAGAGGGAAGAATACAGGAAGATAATATCGGCAAGGATGAACTTGCCGGAAAGATTGATTCGTGAACAGATAGAAAGTTATTACGAGAGGCTTTATCATATAACTGTAGACAAAAAGAAAGAAACGGTGAAGGTTTCAAGCGCGGCAGGAAAAAACGCGGATAATTTAAGAACAGAGCGGGTGGAGAAGCAGTTGCTTATTCTTTCTTTGTCGGATATTGAAACCGCGAAAAGGGTCAAGTCCTATGTTTTCCCTGCGGATTTTAAGGATGCAGCGGTAAGGGAGATATTTGAACTTATATTCGGATATTGCGAGAAAGAGGGAGGTTTTGATTATTCGGCTATGGCCGCTGAACTTGGAGGTGAGGCCAGAAAGTTATTTACGGAGCTTAACCTCGATAAAGTGGAGTATTCCAAAGAAAGCAGAGTTAAGGCTGAAAACGATCTTATAAAAGCCGTAAAGAACAGTCGCCTTGAAAAGCGGCTTAAAGAGATTGATTTGGAGATTAAAAAAGGAAATGTGGATATAGAGCTTAATAATGAATATATGAGTATTCAGCGTCATCTGAAAGGCGCCAAAACAGGAAAGCAGCGGGGGTAAAGTGAAAGAATCGGCAAAAATAGTAAAGAAGAATAAGCATAAGATGAAAAAAATCGAAGTTGAGAAACTTCTGATTGAAAAAGGCAAGGAAAAAGGTTATCTGACATATCAGGAGGTAAACGAGATCATACCGGAAGATGTAATCTCTCCTGAAGAAATTGATAATCTTTTGACAAAACTCGACGAAATGGATATCAATATTGTTGATACGCCAAAAGAAGAAAAAGTTGCCGACCTGCGTCTTACAGCGGCGACGGATATAGCTATTGATGATCCTATCCGCCTGTATCTCAGGTCTATGGGGCAAATCTCCATACTTACAAGAGAAGAAGAACTTAATTTTGCGGAGGAAATTGAAAAAGCGGAAGAGGAAATTGATAAAATTCTTTTTGAATCTCCCCTTATTCTTGGTAAATTCAAGGGAATGGCTGCCGAGGTTCTGGATGATCAAAAGGGTATACATGAGATAATGAACATTGATTCTGAGGGAGAGATTAGCAGCAGAATTATCAAGAAATACAAAAAAATATTAAAGGATAATTTAAGGAAGATAGGGCAGGAAGAGGAAAAAATTCTGCATATTAATAAGCGCTTAAGTAAAAAGTCTGTTTCCGACCGTCAAAGAGCGGCGCTTGAGGAAAAGAAAATAAAAGGTATTGAAAAAATTGTTGAAGTTTTAATCGAACTTGATATTAACATTGAAGAAAAGAAGAATATGATAAACCTGGTGAAAACCATGACGGATCAGATTCATTCTTTTGAGAGGGATACCGATAAGATATTAAAGGATACCGGGCTTACCAGGGAAGAACTAAGAAAGGTTTTCAATTCTAAAAAGCTTAAGGGCTGCTGTAAATATTCTGTGAAAGAATTGTGCGAGTTGTACAAGAAGATAACGATAAACGAAAAAAATATCAGGCAGATTGCGGATAATGCAGGGAGTACTTCTTCAAAGATAAAGGCAGATACACGTCTGATAGCGGAAAACGAGACCAGGGCTTATAATGCCAAGATGAAGCTTGTGAAAGCCAATTTGAGGCTGGTGGTTTCTATCGCAAAAAAATATGTTGGCCGTTCTCCTAATTTGACCCTGCTTGATTTAATACAAGAAGGGAACCTTGGGTTATTTAAAGCAGTCAAAAAATTTGATTGGAGAAAAGGATATAAATTTTCAACCTATGCCACTTGGTGGATAAGGCAGTCTATCACAAGAGCTTTGGCTGACCAGGCA
>JAZDIO010000150.1:0-7999 GCA_043804965.1 Candidatus Firestoneibacteriota bacterium
CAACACTCAGGTCGTAGGGACAAGCATGCTTGTCCGAACAGGTCCGGACAGGCGTGCCTGTCCCTACACTATTTCTTTCATTTTTTTACTCAACTATATACTTATTTACTATGATCTCAAAACAATCACTAAGACTAAAGCACTAAATTCTAAACAATTACTAATATTAAATCACTAATAAAACAATCCCTTGTCTGTTTGGTAATTTTATTATTAATTATTTGTATTTTGTTTAGTGCTTAGTATTTAGACCTTAGTAATTGATTCTTTTTTACTTCTTTTCCGTTCTTGCTGCGCCGCCACACATCCGCTTCCTTTTCTATCCCCCCCCCCACTTATTAAAGTATTTCACCTTGTTTTATAAACATTATGAGGCTTTCTTTCATATCCTGTTTGATACTACCAATTTGACTGCGGTAAAACCATTTTAGTTTCAAAGGCTATAAGCTATAGCTATGGGAATTATAGCACAATATAATCACACTGTCAAGCATATTTTGCAATAAATACAGTAATACATACATTTATATACTCACTATTTGCTATGTATGCACTATTAAATGTAGTAATATCGCCATTTTACATGTATTTTGCCAATTTTAGCTCCACAACATTATTTCATAGAGGGACAGGCACGTGTCTGTCCCTTGATGTCCCCTATGAAAACTATTTTCCCGGGAAGTAGATGCTTTTTTCAATCGAATTTTTTATTTGTTTTTCTGCATAAACAGGATCGTCGTTTAATCTTTCAAGGCCTCTTCCGCTTTTTTGCCAGTTTGTTATTCCAAATACAAGATTATCTTTGCAGGATTTGATTTCAGGGAGATTGGTAATATATGAAAGGAATGAAAAGACCACGGCCAGAACTATTAAATATTTATAGTATTTCTCCGCTTTTTTTTCCTTGCTTATTTCTACAAAGGACAGATAAGCCAGCGCAAAGATAAATACGGGGATTATTCTGTACCGGGAAGTAAAAGCCTGCATAGGGCCGATACCGCTTCTGGTTACAGCAGCGGCAATTGCCGTCAGAAAGAATAAAATAAACATTGTGAAAATTACAGGATTTGTTGTGTAATATTTCTTTTTCGCCAGTAAAATGAAATAGGCAATTACAGCTGCTCCGAAAATTGCAGAGACAAGGCGTATTATAAGTTCCGCATTATATCCCAGTAAATTCTTCATATAAAAAACATTAAAAACAGCCGGGGAACCTATAAAAACAAAAAAGAATTCAATAACAGACAGGGGCTTTCCCGCATAATACAATTTATCATGCACCGGCGTGGTATAGCCGTAAAAATAGATTAGAAGTATAAATACAGCGCCAATTGACCACCAAACAGCGGCCTTCTTTCTTTTCACAAACAAAAGTAAAATAATAACGGCAGGCAGGACAAACAGGCCGTTTCCGGCGGAGAATACGGCAAGAATTGCAAAAGTAAAAGCCGTAATTGATCTGGAAATACCTTCTTTTTTCAGCAGAGCAAGCGCAAGCAAAGAAAACGCCAGACAAGAAATATTTTGAACTACGGAGGTCGCCCAGAATATAGCGCCGGTAAACTGAGGAACTGCTATAACAAATACGACCGGAATAAAATATTTGAACTTGTCTTTATTTTTTTTAAAAGAAATATAAACGGCATAAATAGCCGGAAGGAGCATTATATTCCCAATCAGTATAATCTGTCTAAAATCTACAGCACCGTTTACTTTATAAACCGCCAGAGAAACTAATTTATTAACAACTATCCTATGTTCATTAAACTGAGAAAACAAGAAACATATTTTATCATAAGTATTTTCAAGTGAAAGATACGCGCTGAGAAAGCCAAGAACTGTCGGAAAATCATCCGACAAGGGGATATTTTCGGCAAATAAGTAAACTGTAAAATAATACAGCGCTAGAGGCAGGAGAATTAATGCGCCATATAAATATTTAGGAGAGGATTTAGCGGTAAAAACTTTCTTTCTCATTAAGCCGTCCAGAGCCGGATAATATTATTTAACTGCCAGTTGTTATCCTCTTTTCTGAAGACATATAAACTGCCTTCCGCACATAAATAGTCACGCATGCCAAAAAGACATACTATAGCTTCTGTTTTCGTCTTGTTAAAACCCGCTCTTGAAACAAGCGTTTCTCCTGTAGAATCCGGATACTTTTTGTAAAAAGCCTCCCAGCCGGTGGCAGAAGTTCCGTCACCGTCAAAAGCTTTTTCCAGCTTCAGGGCGCTTACCAGTTTTACCAGTTTTTCCGTTTTTATATTTTTTGCATCAAAAGTATAAATATTTTTATTTCTAGAAACAAAATCCGAAAGCATCCCTGCATCAAGCCCCTCAAGATCGCCTTCCGGAATCTTGAAATACTCCTCATTTTCCTTTATAAAATCATTCTCCGTCTCGCGTTGCAATACAATATAATCCGAATCCCCGTCGGCAGTATAATCGAGTAAAAATCCGAGCAATTCGCATTCTTCCGCAGTTATTAATTCATCCATGTTTTTATCCTTTTTTTAAAAAGCTTCCGCTGATTACATATCTTTCGGATTTGACTGACCTAACCCTCTTTCTTGCGTTTTTTCACTTAATTTTCTTTATAAGTTTTTCATCTTTATACAACTCTTCACTTTTAAGCTTCCCGTCAGGGCCATATACTTTCATAATCCCGTCAAGCAACCCGTTCCTATAATTAGCTTCAGTCTCTACTTTGCCGTTTTCATGATAAGATTTAAAACTCCCCATTGGCGCGCCGTTTTTATAAAATGTCTCTCCTTTTACTTTTCCATTCTCCCAATACTTTTTCCACGGACCGTCAAGAACATCATCTTTATACGTTTCTTCACTTTCCGGGGCCCCGCTCGCATAATAAGTTTTTCTCTTCCCCTGCTTCACCTCTTCCCTATAATTTTCCTCGTATTCTATTTTACCGGTCTGATGATAAGCGATATATATTCCGTTTTTCTTCCCTTTTCTATAGCTTATGATCTGCATGGGGGTTTTATCTTTGTAATACAAAGTCTTCTTCCCGTCCAGAAGCCCGTTTTTATACTCTGCATCATACTGTAAAAGACCTTCTTCCGTGAATATTTTTGCGGCAACTTTATGCCCCGCTTTAAAAGTATACTCCAATCTCGGAGTTTTTCCGTCTTTGTAATATATTTTATACGCGCCATCCGGTATTTTACCTTTTGTGCCTGCATAAACACCATCCGCGTCATAATTTTCCCTGCCAATTTCGCTACCCGCTTCATAAAACACAAGAGCCGTGCCGGAACCCCCCGCTTCAAATTTCACAGTCACCTCGGCAAAAACTGAATGCGACAGTAAAACTATTATCCCTGCTAAAATATATTGTTTCATGGTAAAACCTCCTTAATTTCATCAAAAGTGGAAGCACTCATGCCCCGGACTGTCAACACAAAGTAGAAATATTCTAATTAATTTCCTATTGAAATAAAGTTCTAACTCTCTTTTTATTAGTTTAGGATTTTTACAAATTTTTCCGCAAATTTTGTTATTCGGTCTTCTTTGATATTAAATTGACTTTCTTTTACTCCGGCGACCATTTTTACGATAAACCGCTCAAAAAAGTTAAGTGTTGTAAAATCAAAAATACCGCCGAAGTAATCTACTGCAACCGCATTATTGCAGAGTTCGGCCGGAAAATTCATTTGTATCTGTTGTTGGGCTTTTTCGCCTTCATACATGCAGCAGATATAAAGACCCAGTTTTTTTTGGAACAAAAGTTTTCTGTTCTCTTCGCAAAATCTCTTTAGTTCCCTTTTCACCATACCCGCTTGAACCGAACCTCCGAGTATAACCGCGTCATAAGAAGATATGTCAAAACCCGGTTGTTCCTTTATATCAACTATCTCGGAACCAAAGATCTTGAACTTTAGAAGTTCAGCACATTTCTTTGTAGCGCCGTGCCTTGTCGAATACAATATTACTGTTGACATAAATAACTCCTTTACCTCTTTCAAAGTTATACTTAATTATATTGTTAAATATAAGAATTGTCAAAAACATTATTTTTATTGTAACTTCTCAGGTGTTTTTGTTAAAATACAACATAACAAATTTAGTAAAAGGGGAGGGGATATCATGTTAAAGAAACGAGTTTTGTATCTTCTTGTAATTGCTTTTCTTTTCGTAGGCATCTTTTGTGTTGCCTGCGGAAAAAACCCGTTTACAAGCATCGTCACAAGCGGCGGAAACGCCGGCACCGGCGGAGGCAGTGGAACTCTTACGATTGGCGTGGGAAAACTTTAAAAGGAGGCAGGAATATGACAGACAAAATATTAAGAATAATAATTACAGCACAATGCCTGATACTTGCTGTCCTTTTAATCGGCAGGTATTATGAACCAAAAAAGGTATATGCCGCGGTTTATAAAGCGCATAACTCGGCGGATCCGGCATCTCTTAAACTCAGAATAACTTCCATAAGCCTGACAAAAGAAGACGGTTCCCAGGTTACAGCCTGGATCGGCGATGAAGAAGTTGATTTTACAAACGGCGCGGCTCTTACGGATATTAAAACTTTCAGCGGAAATGTTCCCGCAGGCAACTATATACAGATGTCGCTTTACTGCGGGCAACATAACCCGAAGGTTAAAGGATCCGTGGTACTGAACGGTACAACCGCTTATTATACTAAAGCAAGCCACACGGGTTATGAAACCGGACCGGCAGAGGAAGAGGAGATTCTTCCCTGGGGACACGGCACCGGAGGTTTTGCCCTGCAGCAGAATTTCTATCCGGCAATAACAATAGATAGTTCTGTATCGTCAATTCACGTGCTGGTAGACTCTGCCAATTATCTTTTATATTATGACGGAGAACCAACGACTTCCAGCGGATACGATCCCATGGGAAGCCTGAACTACGCAAATGCAGGGGGAAAGCCTGCGATGTTCCTAGGCGAACTTCCTTTTGCTTTTGCCATAGGAAACCCGGGGACAAAAGAAGTTTACACCTATACTACCTCCATGGCAAGTTCTTCCGGAGAAGGAAGATTAACCCTGCTCTTTGACGGAAACGATAAACTTATCGGCGCAAATGCAAAATCCGTGCTTAAAGACAATACGGGAATATACTTTAAACCCTACGGCTCTCTTAACAGTTCATACGGTTCTGCCGGCATAGGAACGGATAATTGGAAGGATAACGGAGACGGAACCTACACCATGATGATGGAATGCATCGGGCCGGGAGCTCCGACAGGCGCCCACAGGGTAACCTTCCCGAGATTTAAACGTTCAACGCACTCGGATACGTTTGATTTTATTAATTTCCAGAGCGGAACGGACCTTACAATAACAAGTCAATCTACAGAAAACTACACAGTTACAAAATTACCATAAAAAGGGAGCTAAAATGAAAAAAATATTATTTGCTGTTTTGTTTTCCCTGTATTTTCTTATCCCGCAACTGGGTGCTGAAGACTTTACTTTTGACACAAGAATAGGTTATTATTTCACAACTAACGGCATGCTTTTCCGCGACACACATTTAGGTTATGACCTTAAAACATTAATGCCTAACCTTTCTATCAGGGGCCAATACTATGTGTTGGACGGCGTAGCCCTTACCGGATCTGCAAATAACTATAAGCTTGGATTACAAGCGGTTTATAGTTTAAAACTGGACGACAACTTAAGCATTGCTCCCTTCTGCGGCGGAGCTTTAAACAATTCCACCGTACAGACAAATACGATATCAGTAGACGGAGGATTTGAGCTTAATTACAAGCTTTTTTCCCCGGTTACGGCTATAATTGGAGCGGATGCTTCATTCTTCTCCGACTCCACAATGATAGATTATTATGCCGGAGGATCCGTTCCGATACTTAACTGGTTGAGTTTTGAAGCGTTTTACTGCGGATTATTAAATATGACGACTTCAGTAGTTCATAATGCCGGCGCCGGCAGCAGGCTAACAGCAACGTTCTGATTTTACAAATGAACCTCTGCGGACTTACATCCGCAGAGGTTCATTTATAGCCATTATATGGAGTAATCATGAAAATAGGGTATGTTGTTCATCCGCGAAAAGATATCGTTCAAAGGATAAAATGGATTTCCAAAAATAATTTTGATTTTGTTGATTTTTTTATGGAAGACGGTAAATCTTCACCAAAAGCTCTTGATTTTAAAAAAGTTAAAAAAGTTTTGAAAGATAATAAAATACCTATTGTAGGCCATACGGCGTGGTACCTTCCCCTTGCTGCACCCTCTGAAGCACTAAGGAAAACAGCTGTAAATGAATTAAAAACATATATTCGAGCTTTAAGCAGATTAGGTGCGAAATATATAACTATTCACACAAAATGGCCCCACGGCCTTTTTTCCGCAAAAGAAGGAATATTGTTTCATATCAAGTCGCTTAAAGAGCTTATGAAAACAGCGCAAAAATACAAGGTTAAATTAATGCTTGAACAAAGTGATCATCTGCGCGACTCTCCAAAAAACATTTCAGCTATTCTTAAAAAGGTTCCGGGGCTATATTTTCATTTAGATATTGGGCATGCAAACCTCCATAGAAGAAACCCCGCGGATTTTATCAAGAAATTTAGAACTAAAATAAAGCATCTACACCTGCACGATAACCACGGAAAATTAGACGAGCACCTTCCTCTCGGGAAAGGGAATATTAACTTTAAGAAAATTATTAAATTGCTAAGAAAAAATGGTTACGACGGGACTCTCACCCTTGAAGTGTTTTCCAAACACTTAAAAGACATTTTAACAAGTAAAAGGAAGATAGAGCATCTCCTAAATTAATCAAAAGATATCTGCTGGAAGATATAGAGACTAATATCCCCATTTTCTTATATCTTTTTCTTCAAAACCAAAGTAATGTCCGATTTCATGGATCACCGTATCTCTAATATTTTTTCTTAACGCCCCGGGAGTTTTAGAAATAAGCTCCAGGGATTGTTTGTATAAGGTTATTTTATCCGGCATTAGAGGTTCAAAACCAGCGTTTCGGTTTTTCAAGGGCACGCCTTGATAGAGACCAAGGAGAATACTGCCTTTTTTATTTGGAGCCGAATCTTCCAGGACAATTTCAATATTTTTTAACTTATCAGCAAATTCTTTGGGAATAGACCTAAGCGCCTGTTCTACTTCTAACTCAAAGTCTTCAATTTGCATGGCAGATTACAGCAATTTAACCATAACGGTTGTTAAAGCCGAAATGTAAGTAATAATAAGGACTGCCAGCAACATCAGGATGAGAAATTTTAAGCTGGCTTTTGTAACCTCTCCGACGGACATTTCGAATCTATATGCTGAAAGAAAGAGATTCATACCTACAGGCGGTGTAAGATAACCAAGTTCCAGGTTGGCAATAAATATAATGCCCAGGTGCACCGGATCAATTCCAAAATGTTTTGCTATCGGAAGAATTAGCGGAACCACCACAATTATCGCCGAAAAAATATCCATAAGCGCGCCGACAACAAGGAGCACCACGTTAAGCACAAGAAGGAAAATTAACGGACTGCTGATATGCAAAGCCACCCAGTCGCGAATTACTTCCGGTATCTGCTGAAGGACTATATAGCTGGTAAAACCCATGGCAACACCGATAATGACGAGCACGCCGCCGACGAGAATTACACATTTTAATAATATTTTTGGCAAGTCCTTGGAGAGGCTTATGTCTTTATAAATAAATATCTCGACAATAAAAGCATATATAGCTACAAATGCCGCAGCTTCCACAAGAGAGGTCCAGCCGCCAAATATTCCGTAAAGGATAAGAACAGGCATCAATAACTCCCATTTCGTTTCCCAGAGAGACGCAAGCGCGTCTTTCAGAACAAAGGGGATCCTCGCAACTTTAGCTTTAGAGCCTTGCAGCATTGAGAATATTATGACAACCGAGACAAGAAGTATGCCTGGAAGTATTCCACCTTTAAAGAGGTCCAAGATAGATATCCCAGCCGATATTCCAAATAATATGAGAGGCAGCGACGGCGGAAAGAGCAACC
>JAZDIO010000151.1:0-9632 GCA_043804965.1 Candidatus Firestoneibacteriota bacterium
TTTTCTGCATTACTCTTTTGGAATCTTGCGGCCACAGTACCAAATTGCTTATTAAAAACAACCAAGAGTACTCCCCTTAATAACATTAATATTTGCTCACGTATTATTTTTATTCCCCTTCACCAATTTCGTTCGCGTTAACTTGGTCCGACGGTTAAAAGCTTCATCCGTTGTTCCACAAAAAGCTTTTCGGCGAACTCCATCAGGTCTTCTTTTTTTATTTTTTCTATCTCTTCCATTATTCCGTCAAGCTCTAAGAACTTGTCGTCATAGTATTCCTGTTTTATTAAACGGCTCATTCTGTTCACCGAGTTTTCCATGCTGATTATATAGCCGCTTTTGACTTGTTGTTTAATTCTTTCAAGTTCTTTATCGGTAATATTCAGTTTAATTTTATCAAGTTCTGCTCTTATTACTTCTATAAGTTCAGAAAGTTTTTCCTTATCCGTAGCGGCGTAAACAAAAAACACTCCGCTGTCCGTGTGGGACTCAGTCAAAGAACTTATGGCATAACACAGCCCTCTCTTCTCTCTCACTTCCTGAAAGAGGTGGGAGCTCATGGAACCGCCGAGAATTTCATTCATGACCAGGAGCTTATACCTGTCTTCGTGTTTAAAGGCCAGCCCCTCGGTCCCGAGGCAAAGATGGACTTGTTCCAATTTCTTTTCTAATTTTTCAGTTTTAAAAGCAAAACCCGGAGCTTCAAACTTCGGAAAAAAACCGCTCTTTTTCCAGCCGCCAAAATATTTTTCTATCAGCGCACAAAATTCATCGTGATCTATATTTCCCGCAGCCGCCATAATTATATTTTGCGGCGCAAAATATTTACGGTAATAATCCCCGGTATTCTTTTGGTTAAATGAATTAACGGTATTTTCATAACCAAGAATAGGTTTACCCAGGGAATGCCCGCCATAAATGCCTTTTAAAAAGGCATCAAAAGTAAATTCATCAGGAGTGTCCTGGTACATTTTTATTTCTTCCAAAACAACACCTTTTTCTCTGTATATTTCTTTATCAAGAAAGGCCGGTTTTAAAAGCATTTCTGAGAGGAGCTTCATTACTTCGGGAAGCTTGTCGTCCACCATCTTGACATAAAAACAGGTGTACTCTCTGGCTGTAAAAGCATCAATGGAAGCGCCGAGTAAATCAAAACCTTCGGCAATCTGAAAAGCAGAGAGATTCTTATTTCCTTTAAAAACCATGTGTTCAAGAAAATGCGAAATACCTTCAACGCCCGGAGTTTCAAAACGGGAGCCTGATTTTACAAGGATACCAAAAGAAACCGACCTGACATGCGCCATCTCTTCAGAAAGCACAGTCAGGCCGTTTTTAAATACTTTTCGTGAATGCATTAACTTCCGGTATTCCCGCCTTTTTCGTTTAATATGGCTTTTCTCGAAAGTTTAATTTTTCCCGTCTTTTCATCAATGCCTATAACCTTTACAGTCAGGGTATCGCCTTCCCTGCATATATCCTCAACTCTTTTAACCCTGGTAAGATCAAGCTCTGAAATATGAACAAGACCGTCCTGGCCGGGGAATATTTCAACAAATGCTCCAAATTCGGCAACTTTTTTTACTTTTCCGGTATAGGTCGCGCCCATCTCCGCTTCCCGGGCAATTTCTTTTATTCTGTTTAAGGCCGCTTCAAGAGCCGCGCCGTCTACAGAAGATACATGCACTGTACCATCATCATCTATATCTATCTTGGCTCCTGTTTCTTCCACGATCTTCTTGATCATCTTACCGGAAGGACCGATAATGGTTTTTATCTTGTCCTGAGGAACCTTTATAGTTACTATTCTCGGGGCAAAACTGGAAAGCTCCGGCCTCGGACTGCTTATAGCTGCCGTAATCTTATCCAGAATAATTATCCTGGCTTCTTTTGCCTGATTTAATGTTTTTTCGATGATCTCATCCGAAATACCCTCTACCTTCATATCCAGCTGTATGGCCGTAATTCCTTTTGCGGTTCCGGCAACTTTAAAATCCATATCGCCAAAGTGATCTTCAATACCCGCTATATCGGTAAGCGTTACCCAGCCGCCTGCTTCTTTTATAAGCCCTATGGAAATACCCGCAACCGGAGAAATAATAGGAACACCGGCATCCATTAAAGATAAGGTGGCTCCGCAGACTGAAGCCATTGAAGAAGAACCGTTTGATTCGATAATATCAGAAACCAGATTAACGACGTAAGGGAACCTTTCCTGGCTCGGAATTATCGGAGCAAGCGCCTTTTCGGCAAGCGCACCGTGGCCTACTTCGCGCCTTCCGACACCTCTAATCGGCTTTGCTTCACCGGTAGCAAACGGAGGAAAGTTATAATGCAGCATATATTTCTTTTCAGCTTCTCCGGAAAGATCATCAAGATATTGAATATCATCCTTAGTCCCCAGCGTGGTAACTACCAGGGCTTGAGTCTGACCTCTGCTAAAAAGAGCCGAACCGTGAGTGCGGGGAAGAACTCCGACTTCGCAGATTATAGGGCGTATATCCGTCATACCTCTGCCGTCCGGTCTTATTTTGCTTCCAAGTATTTCTTTCCTTAAATTTTCCGATTCCAAGTTATCAAGGTAGGAGTTAATCTCGTTTTTGGTTTCCGGGAATTTTAAGAGCAGCGCGGTCATAACTTCTTCTCTTATTTTTTTAACCGCCGCACTCCGCTGCTTTTTATCTCCGTTTTTTTCTATTGAAGAAAGTTTTTCACCGGCCAAATCCTTAACAGCCTTTTCCAAATCGGGAGTTATAACCCTGTAGGTAAAAATTTTATCGGGTTTTTCTACTTTTAAGGCAACTTCTTCCTGCAGCGCAAGTATTTCATCCGCAGTTTTTCTGCCAAATTTAACGCCTTCAAGGACCTCTTCTTCTGTGACTTCTTTACTGCCGCACTCTATCATGATAACTCCAGCCTTCACATAAACAACCAGAAGCTCCAGGGAACTGTTTTTTAAGTCGGTCATGGTAGGAAAAATCACCATATTACCCGCTATTTTTCCTATTTTTACAGGAGCTACAGGACCATGATACGGAATATTAGCAGCCATAACGGAGGTGGAAGAACCAATCAAAGCAAGCACATCTGCCTCATTTTCTGTATCGTAAGAAAGTACAGTGTTAATAATCTGCACTTCATTTAACAAATTCGAAGGGAATAACGGCCTCATGGACCTGTCCGTTATTCTGGCATTCAGGGTTTCCAACTCCCTGGGCCTTCCTTCTCTCTTGAAAAAACCTCCCGGAATTTTACCTGCCGCATAAAACCTTTCTCTATACTCAACTGTAAGCGGAAAATAATCTAAACCTTCCCTCACTGTATCCGACGAACAAACCGTCGAAAGCACAACTGTATCGCCATACCTCACAGTACAGGAGCCTTCCGCCAATTTTGCGATTTTGCCCGTGGTAATAGTAAGCTCTCTGCCCGCTATTGTCTTTTTTACCGATATTTCCATTTACCGTCCTTAGTTTTTGAACATCTCATTGCACAAAAACATTGTTATTCCAGGAGTTACTTCACGCCCCAATGGCGCTTTCACTTGTAACTTCCCTGTTCCTCATATTTTTTTCAATCAGGAATATTGCTTTAAAATATCACTTGCGAAGTTCTAAGCTCTCGATAACTTTTTTGTACTTCTCAAAATCCGTTCTTTTGATATAATCAAGGAGGCTTCTTCTTTTACCGACCAGCATCAAAAGACCTCTGCGGCTGCTATGGTCTTTCTTGTGAACTTTCAGGTGCTCGGTAAGATAATTTATCCTGCCGGTCAGGAGTGCCACCTGAACCTCCGACGATCCTGTATCCTTCTCGTGCTTCCTGTACTTACTTATCAATACTGTTTTCACTTCTTTATTCAACATCTTGTGTTTCCTCCTTTATTCGCGCGGCAACCAGTAAACCCCTTTACGGGGTAAACCAGTGTCCTCCACGTAACAGCCTATCCCTTACAACCAGTAGTTGGGCGGCTCGCTTGTAATTGTAATATTATGCGGGTGATTTTCCTGCAAACCCGCGGATGTTATTCTGATAAATTTTGCTTTTGTCTGAAGCTCCTTAATCGAACCGGTTCCGCAATATCCCATTCCGCTCCTGAGTCCTCCTATTAATTGAAGAACACTGCTGGAAATGAGCCTCTGTAGGGGACTCGGCCTTCAACGCCTTCCGGAACTAATTTTTTATTCTCTACTTCCTCCTGAAAATACCTGTCTTTACTGCCTTTTCTCATTGCGGCAAGAGAACCCATAGCGTTATATATTTTAAATCTTCTGCCTTCAAGGAAAACCATTTCACCAGGAGCTTCATCAGTGCCTGCAAAAAGATTGCCGATCATAACGCTTGAGGCGCCGGCTGCCAGCGCTTTTGGAATATCCCCCGAATATTTTATGCCGCCGTCGGCTATTACCGGAACTTTGTATTTTTTTGCCATTTCACTGCATTCATATACTGCGGTTATCTGCGGAATTCCAATTCCTGCGATTATTCTGGTCGTGCAAATAGAACCGGGCCCCATACCGACCTTTACTCCGTCAACCCCAAGTTTGCAGAGGTCTTTTACAGCTTCCGCCGTCGCTACATTTCCTGCGATAATATCCATAGAAGAATATTTTTTTCTTAATATTTTCAGCATCTCCATTACATTCTTTGAATATCCATGTGCAGTATCAATTACAATTACATCCGCTCCGGCTTTTACTAAAGCCTCCGCTCTTTCTTCAGTATCTTTTGCTGTGCCAACCGCGGCTCCGACTCTTAATCTGCCCAATTTATCCTTGCAAGAATTGGGATATTCCAAGCGTTTTTCAATATCCCTTATTGTAACAAGCCCTTTTAAATGTCCGGTTTTATCCACAACAGGGAGTTTCTCGACTTTATTTTTATTTAGTATTTCCAACGCTTTAACCAGGGAAACACCTTCCAGCGCAGTCACAAGGTTATTCTTGGTCATATAATTTCCGACTGTGCCTTCCATTTTTTTTATAAATTTTAAATCTCTTTTCGTAAGAATTCCGACCAGTTTGCCGTTGCCGGTACCGTCTTCTGTTACAGGAAATCCGGAAATACCCTTATTCTTCATAATATTCGAAGCTTCTTTTATTAACCGGTCCGGAGAAAGAGTAACAGGATGAGTAATTATCCCGCTCATAAATCTTTTTACCCTGTCAACCTGCTCCGCCTGTTCTTTCCAGGAAAGATTTTTGTGAATTATCCCTATACCGCCTTCCTGCGCAATGGCTATAGCAAGCCTGGCTTCTGTCACAGTATCCATCGCAGCCGAGACCAGAGGGATATTAAGCTTGATATTTTTTGTAAGATATGTTGAAACATCCACTTCCGAGTGCAAAAGTTCCGACTTCGCCGGAATTAATAATACATCGTCAAAGGTCAGCCCTGTTTTTTCAAATTTATCTTTTGCCATGATATCGTCTCCATTTCCGCCTAGGCGGATTTCGCAAAGGGTTTATGGATTTATATTTAAACCTTTGCTCAACTCCCTTATCCTAAAGCTGACTTCTTGTATATTCTGCAAAGAGTTCGACTTTTTTTGTGGCTTCCACTGCTGTAAAATCTCCCCTGGAAAGCCGTTCATCATAACCAATTTTCCTTTTATGTAAAGACAACAATTCTAGTTATAGTAACTTATTATTATACAGGAAAAACAAGGTATTTTCAATAGAAACTCGTCACAAAATTAACCGGGGTAGGTACAGTCTGAAGCCAGAACTAAGGCAGATGATCGCCTCAATTGCCAAATAAAATACATTATTTTTAAATGGTTTTTTGGATAAATCAAATAAGAATAATATTATTTCTCCAATTCATGGATAACAATATCAGTAATATCCGGAATATCCCTTGTTGGATTTCCGTCTTTATCAGTCACAAATCCTGCTTCGCCGATCAGGTCATAGTCGTATTTCTTCTGAACTTTCTTATAGGCTTCCTGCACGGATTCGTTAATCTTATTGATAATCTGCCGGTATCTTGCCGCCTCTGAGGAGATATTTTCCCCGACTATCACCTTGTAATAAGGATGTTCCAAAAAGAGTTTTTTCTTATTTACCATTGCCGGCTTTTTAAACTTATTAATATCCCCAAAATAAACGCTTTCTTTATCCACTTTACTGATACTAAAAGCATCGTCAAGCGTAAAATTACCGCCGTCAGGATTTAACACATAGATATCCCTTTTTTCCATAGGAGCTTTAGCGCCGACAGTTACCAGGGCTTTTATTCTGGAAAAATCTACAAATTCTATTTTACTTATCTCCACACCTTCCCCGCTAAGTTTAACATCAGTTTCTCCGGTAAAGCCCTGCCCTATCAGCGTTATCTCCTGCTCAATCCCCTGTACGGCCCCGGACGGAAATATCGTCTTAAGTTCCGGTTTTAAATTGACAATGAAAGAATTCTTTAAGACACCTGTCCCTCCGTCGGGATTTACGGCAATAACATCATAACTTCCGCCGGGCGCCCTTTCTGAAACCGTTACAACCGCAGCTATTTCTCCGGCAGACTTAACATTAAAGTTAATTATACTTATACCTGGAGTAGAAAGTTTTATCTGCGTATCTTTCTCAAAATTATTGCCGACAATAGTTACTGTTTTATTTTTGGTTCCCTGGGGCACCTGCTCCGGAGTAATTGAAGTAACAAGGGGTCTTAAGGAAACGGTAATATTAAATTTTTGACTCCCTCCGTCAAGCGCAACCAGAGTAATCTCTTTTTTTCCGGCTGCAGCAGACTCCGCTACGGAAACGGAAAGCACTGCCTCATTTTCGGAAATCACAAAAATATTGTTTATGATAAAACCGTCATCTTTTGTCTCAGCTTTCAAGCCTTTAATAAAATTATTTCCTTTAACTGAGACCTCAACACTCTCCGCCCCCCGGGGAATTACCTGCGGAGTAATTCCCGAAATTTCCAAAGCGGTCGTAATAATAATTTTATTTAAAGCGCTTTCACCGTCAGGATTAACAACCCGGACTTTTGTTTCTTTCGGTTTTACCGTAAAGGAAACATCCAGGCTTGTTTTAAGTTCTTTATCGGATTTAAAATTGACGAAAGGTGCAACAATATCCCCGACTGCGTCCGGAAACTCCAGTTTAGCCCCTTCCATAAAACCCGAACCGTTCACTGTTATTTCGTTATTTATACTCCCTTGTTTGATTTCTTTCTGAAAAACCGCGCTGATTTCCGGACTGCTCATAACCTGCACGGCATTTTTTAACACACATATATCCCCGGGGCGGTTCTGGACAAGGACATCATATTTTCCTGGTTTTGCCCCGTCACTTACCGTAACCGAAAGCTTAACAGCTGAAGGAACTATCTCTATAATATTATCGACTCCGATATTTTCACTGCTGAATTTTATAAGGGCGCTTTTAAGAAACTTATCCCCGGATATTTTAAAATCAGTATAGCATTTTCCAGGATACAGCTTTTCCATAGAAACACCCGTGAGCTTACAGGGTAAAACCGGAGGAGCAACAGTTGTCTTACCCTCGGAATTTATACCCGCAATACTTCCCTCCTGATTAATAACAGTTTCAGGGGTAATTAATGCAGAAATGGAGGGTTTCTCCGCTGTAACTTCTTTTGCTGGTTGCGCTGATAAAAAAACCGGCAGAAATAAAAGCAAGAGAATGTTACGCAGTTTAGCTTTCATAGCCCTTATTATTCCACAAATATATATTATAGTCAATCCCTGCCTCTTGATTTGAACTTTTTTGCAGGTCGGCTTGAAAAAAGGACAGACGGCGCAAAATAAGGCAAATTACGGTGATATGAAACTCTCCGGGTTTACGCCCGGGGTTTTGGCATAACGTCATAAATATTCATTTTAGAATTTAGCGCTTAATTCTTTGTAATTGTTTTCTTTTTTTTCGAGTCTTGCCTCTTTTTCTGCCGGGGCAGACTTTAGTACTTCGAATTTGTCTTTTTATCGTCTTTGCCATGCAAACCCCGGCTGAAGCGCACCACTCCATACATTTATAAGAGGTTTCAACAAAAATAATCGAACCGCAATACGTGCAAGTGGCTTTCTTTTCATCAGAAAATACTTCTACGGTTTCAAAGCATTGGGGGCATTTGTATATGGAAATCCTTAAACCCGCACCTTTACATTTCTCCGGCATATACCGTCCTTAGTTGGCAGATTCCACGCTTTTTACTTCAGGAACTTCTTTCTTTAAAAATTTCTCAATGCCGTTCTTTAAGGTCATCTGAGCCATCGGACAGCCGCCGCAGGCGCCTTTTAATCTCACTTTCACAACATTCTCCGGGGTAATTTCAACGAGCTCAACATCCCCTCCGTCAGCCTGCAAGGAAGGCCTTACTTTATCCAAAGCTTTCTGTACTTTTTCTTTCATTTTGTCCTCCATATTTTCAATTAATTATATTCAATCCGTTTGCTTATATATATGACATAAATCACATAATTGCAAAATTCGAAACAAAAGTCAAAAATCAGAAAGAAGATAAAAAAAGAACAACTTAAAGACTTTTCAAGTTTTTGTTTCTTTGTTTTCTCTTTATTGGTTTTTTCGAATTTCGAGCTTCGTATCTCGCTATGTCAACGACAGTTGGCATTTATATATTCTACATACCGAGAAAAGCTTTGCTTATTTCGAATTTGCTCTTATAGTATCTCGAGCGGTGGTCCTTCCGCCAACAAAGCCAGTTTCTTCCTGTCTATAATAATTATCTTTCCTCTTGTAGTTTTAATAACTCTGGCTTCTTTAAAGCGGCTGGTGACACGGATAGCCGTTTCAATAGTAGTCCCCACCATGCCGGCTATTTCCTGACGGGTAAAAGGAATTTCCAGCCCCATCCTTGAAGAAAGAGTTATTAATATTTTTGCTATTCTTTGTTCTACTTTGTCGTTAACAAATTCTTCTATTTTTTCCTGAGCAGCTCTAAGGCGCTTTCCCAGAGCAATAAGCACCTTATTATTAATTGCCGGATTCAAACGCAGGAACTCCATGAACTCTTCTTTCTTTATAATATTAACCGTAACTTTGGTGAGAGCTATCGCAGTATAGTAGAACGGTTCATTCGCGATGGCAGCAACCTGCCCTATCACATCACAAGGCCCAAAGACCTCAAGAATAATTTCACGGCCGTCAGAAGTAAAGCGGGTGCCTTTTATCTGGCCTTCGGCAATAATATAAACATGACTACTCCTGTCGCCTTCCCGAGCAAGGACATCCCCTCTTTCAAATTCCTTTTGCACGGAAACAGAAAGTATCCTGTCTTTTTCCTTATCAGAAAGCGCTTCAAACAAATTACAGGTCTTTATGCCCTTAAGATTTTTCATATGCCTACATTATACTCGCCATAAAATAGGTTGTCTACTATTTGAAGTTTTTGGAATACCAGTCGCATCTTAAGATTAATATAATTCATGGAATTTAAAGAACCTCTTGACTTAAGCTACAAAAAATTGCCGGTTAAAAAAGGTATTTTTGTTTGAATAAACTCTCTTTTAATTATTCGGATTACTTCTTTATCTTAGAAATAAGCGCGGGAACAACTTCAAAAAGATCTCCGACTATACCGTAAGTAGCAATCTCAAAAATCGGGGCCTGCGGATCTTTATTTATCGCTATTATGTTCTCCGAGGACTG
>JAZDIO010000152.1:0-6157 GCA_043804965.1 Candidatus Firestoneibacteriota bacterium
GTCCCACGAGCTCACGAGTTCTGAGCGGTTTTCTTTGGCATAACGTCATAAAACGACCATAATGTGATTCTTTCTCCTTTTTATTACTTTTTCTCTTTAAAATTTGTTTCGAATTTCGAATTTAGAGCTTCGAATTTGATGTAAACTGCACTTCATATAGTTTTTTATACAGCGGACTTGAAACTAGAAGCTCCTCATGTTTTCCGACGGCTTTTATTTCACCTTTATCCAATACCACAATCTTATCAGCCCTGATAATAGTAGATAAACGGTGCGCTATAACAATAGTCGTTCTCAACTTCATCAGTTTTTCCAATGCATCCTGAACAAGTTTTTCTGACTCCGTATCTAAAGCAGAAGTTGCTTCATCAAGAATTAATATCGGAGGATTTTTCAGTATTGCCCTGGCTATTGAAAGGCGCTGTCTTTCGCCGCCGGAAAGCTTTACTCCTCTTTCTCCTATTAAAGTATCATAGCCATATTGGGATTTGATTATAAAATTATGCGCATTTGCCGCCTTTGCGGCATTTTCAACCTGAGCTAAGGGAATGTCCGCCCGACCATAGGCGATATTGCCCTTTATTGTATCATTGAAGAGTATGGTTTCCTGAGTCACAATTCCAATCTGAGTTCTTACGGAGCTCATTTTAAATTTTTTTACATCAACAGCGTCAATTTCTATCCGGCCAGAATTTATGTTGTAAAATCTTGGAAGTAAATCTGCAAGAGTGGATTTGCCAGAACCGGAGGAGCCTACTATTGCAACAATCTCGCCCTTTTTTATAACCAGGTTAATATTTTTTAATACCGGACGGTCTTTTATATATTCAAAATTTACATTTTTATAGCATATCTCTCTTTCAAAAATAGGCATAACAACGGCTTGCGCCTCATCTTTAATTTCCTGGGGAGAGTCAAGAAGCTGAAAAACACGTTCAGCGGAAGATAAGGCCTGCTGAATCTGGATATTAACTCCGTTTAGATTCCTGATGGGATTGAAGAGCATAAAAAGCGCTCCGACAAAAGCGATAAATTCTCCTACACTAAGGGTCCCCTGACTTATCTGATACCCCCCTACCAGGAGCAGAAGCGAAATTGCAAATATGCCTATAAATTCATTAATAGGCTGAGACATTGCAGTTATCCTGACCGCTTTCATAAAGGTATCAAAAAAAGAGCGGTTCGCTCGAGCCAGTTTTTTATGTTCATACTCTTCCATAGCAAATGCTTTGACTATACGAATATTGGAAATACCTTCATGGGCTATGGAAGTTATCTCCCCAATTTTATTTTGAGCATCCACACTGATGTAACGAAGCCTTCTGCCAAAGCTATAGATCGGATAAACAACAAGAAGAATACCGATTATGGCCAATAAAGCCAGTTTCCAATTCATCAAAAAGACCACAATAAGAAATCCGAAAAATTTCATGGATTCCCCGACTATTCCCGTAATGCTCATTACTGCATTTTGCATATTAACCACATCATTAGTCATCCGGGAAAGAATCTGTCCGGTTTTATTTCTGGAAAAATAACCGAGAGAAAGATTTTGCACATGCTTATAAACAATATTTCGAATGTCCATTATTATTCGCTGGCCGGTATTATTCAGCAGATAGTCTTTAACATAGAAGGAAATTCCATTTATAAAATAGAGAGCAACAAGCAGCAGAGCTATTTGTTTTATTGTTTCAAAAGCAGCTTGTGGATTGGTTTTATTAAAACCTTCATCAAAGAGAGGTTTCAAGAGATAAATTGAGGCGCCGCCGCAAGCAGCAACAACAGCCATAAAAAAAACAGCCGTTAACAACCTGGTTCTGTAAGGCTTAGCGAAGAAAAGTATTCTTTTTAGTATTTCCATTCGTTATTTTTCATCCTGCACGGCCATTTTAGGCTTTCTTATTTTATACCGCCAAGTGTCTTAACCCGGCGTAAAACTTTTTCCATACTTGTGTTTATCTTACCTGTAATTTCTCTTTCTTTCAACCTTAAAATGGACCAGCCGATTTTTTTCAGCCGTTTATCCCTCAATTTATCTTTAAAAACCTGGCTTTTCTGCGAATGCCACTTTAAGCTGTCACATTCTATGTTTAAAGGGGACTTTTTGCAGAAAACAGCAAAATCAAGGCGATACCTATGGTTATTGCCAATGCGGACGGGATACTCAGCTTTACAAGCAATACCTTTACGGTTCAGAGCTTTTTTCATCAGCTTCTCAATGGGCGCAACATTGTAAAGATCCGTTATTTCCTCCGCTTCTTTTAACTTTAAAAGGTCAGTGAAGCCAAAAGAAACCCGAAGACCGTTTTTATTCTTTATTGCCGGTTTCAGCCTGTTTATTTTTCTAAAGGAATATTTTAAATAGATGTTTTTTGCATTCTTGTTCCTGATTTCTTCAGGCAGGAGGTCTATTCTTCTGATACGACTGACTTCTTTTAGTTTGGCATAATACCTTATCTGTCCGCCGTTTGCGCCAAAAAAAGCCGGCTGATAAAAAGCAATAAAATCGAACTTTTTGCGGAGAGCTTTTTTAAAAGGAATGCGGTACCATTTATTCTTAAGCAGTATTTTCAGATCCCCGGGGGATTTTAATACTGAGATCAAGACGATTTTACGCATTTTAATATTGCTTCGGCGGTCTTTGCCATTATTTTTTCACCCTTCAAAGAATCAGACAGTTTCTGCAGCTCAAAAAGCATTTTTTCTTTTACCGCAGGTTTTTCTAATATCTTCTTAATCTCAGCTTCTATTTCTTTTGCATTCGCCCTCCCCTGAAGAAGCTCGGGGACTATCAATTTGCCGGCGATAATATTCGGCAGGGTAGCATAGGAAACTTTTGCTGTGCGCCGAAAGATAAACTCCGTAAGTTTGGATAATTTATAGACATTAATCATAGGCTTTTTCATAAGCGCGCCTTCAAGGGTAACCGTGCCCGAAGCAAAAACAGCGATATCGGACGCTTCCATTACATCATAGGCCCTGCCTGCTATTACTTTAAGCGGAAGGCCGCAGAGGTGTTTATTGATAAGAAGAGGAGAGACCACCGGAGCGCGGCAGAGAATATATTCCACATCCTTATAGTTTTTAACAAGTTTTACCATTTCAGGAAGGATAGTTTCTATCTCCTGTCTTCTGCTCCCGGGAAAGAGACCTATCACTATTTTATCCGAGGGAAGGTTAAATTCCGCTCTTAGATCTTTTTTTGACTTTGACGGCTTTGCCGCTTCAAAAAGCGGGTGGCCGAAATATTTCACGGGTACCTTTACTTTTTCATAAATTGCCTTTTCAAAGGGGAAGAGAACTATAGCCTGTTCCACCGTTTCTTTTATTATCTTTATTCGCCCTTCATTCCAGGCCCAAACCTGAGGCAGTATATAATAGATTACTTTTATCCCGTTTTTCTTAAGGAGTTTTGCCAGCCGCAGATTAAAACCCGGATAATCCACCAATACCGCAGTCCTTATATTGTTTTTTTTGATGTAATTTGCAGTGCCTTTGATTATTTTCATTAAAGGAAAGTATTTTTTCACAGCTTCAGAGATACCGATAACAGAAAAATCCACAAGGTTACAAAACAGCTTGCCCCCGGCAGCTTCCATTAATTTTCCGCCATTTGCATGTATCTCTATTTCCGGTTCCAGCTTCTTTAATTCCCTTATAATTTCAGCACCGTACACATCTGCAGAAGCATCCCCGACATTGATAAAGAGTTTCAAATTTGCCCCCCGGACAACAATGAAACTCTGCACTTACGTCCTGAATTTCGGCGAGTGGAATTCAAATCATTATCCCGCTTTATGATATATTTCCTATCGGGAAAAGCTTTGCTTATTCCTGCCGCATTTACCACCCTGGACCGTAATGGTGCAGGGCGCGTCCCACGACCTCCGTGGTTTTCTGCGGCATACTCGCCATAAAACGAGCTCCCCGTTTGGGAAGATAAATACGCTTCATAGTTGTTTGGATATTCCATCTCAATTTTAGTTTGTATTTTTTCCATTTCAGTCATATCCCCAAAGTTTTTCAAATAATACAAAATTACTTTTCTTAGTATAACCCAAAACAATGATTTGAGCAATAGCGAATAATCCAACAAAAAACATAAAAAAGGGGCATACAAACATTCTTAATCCCTCCAATACCTGCCTTTCCAGGTTTTACCGTCTGAAACAGCAATAAAAGCGCCTTTTTTCTTTACTTCCTTAAAAAACACGGTTTGCCTTTCTTCTCCGCAAACTAATTTATCTTTATCAATAAAAAAACTTTGACTTCCGAAACTTCCGCCTAAGATTACACTTCCACCCGCATAGATAACCGAATCCGCTCTGCCCTTAATTTTCAGAGCCTTACTTTTCAATTCCCTAATTTTAACAGTTTTCTCCGCTCTGAACTCAGAAACATAATTTTCAAATTCTTCCGAATATATAAGAATACTCAGGCTGCTTACTCCTTTTTTATTAAGCAAAGGAAGAATTTTTCTCTCCGCCTCGTAAGCATCTGTTTTGCCGTCAACATATAAAGCAGCATACTCTGCTCCAAAACTAACCAGTGCAGCTTTTGCATTCCGAAGGGCAATCATCGTCACCTCCATTTCAGGATTCACGGTAAAAACCTTAAGCCAGACAATAACAGAAAGGAAAGCAAATAAAAGGACGGCCAAAACCGGTTTTTCTTTGTAGAGATTTTTGTAATAAATAAGCGCAGTTACCGAGATATAATAAACAGAAAAGAAGAGTATCCCCGGAGATGAAAAACGCAGCACCGAGAAAGAAAAACCGGAGAAAAACTCTACAACTTTAAACATTAGCATCACGGAAAAAGCGTTAATAAAACCAATCGCGTTTCCCGCCGGCAAAAAGAGCACGCCAAAAGCAGCCTGAAAAAATCCGGCAACGGTAGAAAACCAGACAAAAGGAGCTATGCACAGGTTAGCCGGAAGGGTTAACGTCGAAAAAGAATTAAAATATAGTACCGTTACAGGGGCAACAAATAATTGGGCGGATAAAGTCACTGCAATAGGTCCGCCTAACCACGCAGGTAAAAACTTCAGATATTCTTCTATCTTTGAAGCAAGAAGAATAAGGCCGAGCGTAGAAACATATGAAAGTTGGAACCCTATATCAAAGAGCGTATTTGGATCGGCAATAAGCATTAACAGCGCCGAAAGCGCCAGAAGATTAATAATATCCGCATCCCTTTCCAGAAGCACGGAAGTCAACGCAAAAACACATATGATCGTCGCGCGCACCACAGAAGGAGAACAACCGGTTACAAAACAAAAGATAAAAACAAAGACAATACTTACGGCAGCAGAAAATTTCTTTCCATATTTAAGCAGCCTTAAAATAAAAAAAAATGCCGCTACGACCAGAGCTACGTTAAAACCTGAAACAGCCAAAATATGGAATGTCCCGGTAGCTCTAAATTGTTGTTTTCTCTCCAGAGAAAGAGAATCCTCTTCTCCAAGAAGAACCCCTTGAATAAGGCAAGCAGCCTCCCCCGGAGTAGTTTTTTCGATTATTCTCAACAATCGGTGTTTCATGTTTATCGTCCAGGAGACAAAGATATTCTTCTCGCCCTCACCTATTTTTTCCAGAGAGTCCCCGGTCTTTTGATCCGCCGAACCAAGGAGAAAGATATTCTTTCTTTCAAGATATTTGCGATAATTAAATTCCCCGGGATTTTTAGGAATGGAAGGAGCGTGAAACCTGGCATAAACAGAAAGCCTGTCGCCGTAATTCAAATCCCCGTAATCAATTTTTTCTTTAAGTGTAAGTTTTACCAGCCCGCAAGTGTTTGTTTTTTGAGTTCCCTTAAGCTTAATACTTTCCGCTTCAAGAATTATATTAGCGGTTCCGCTGCTTCGAATAATATCAGGGTCTGCCGCGATTTTGCCCGTAAGTTCAACCCTGCGGTAATCAAGCACTTTCGCAAAATTCTTTATATGTTCCGGCGGATAGCTTACTCTAAAATAACAGTAGGGTACGGCAAAAAAGAATGTAAAAAACAGGACCAAGACGGGAACACCTTTCTTTAAAAGGAGCAACACAAGTATCGAAGCTGCGAGAAAAGAAATTGAAGCGAAAGGATGCAGGATTTTATTATCAGAGATGATGATTCCCAGAATAAAAGCTATCGTTACATATAAAAGAGG
>JAZDIO010000153.1:0-7198 GCA_043804965.1 Candidatus Firestoneibacteriota bacterium
AAAACTTGATAAAATTGAAGATGGCGAGACTGATTGGATCTCCGTGATAAAGGGATTCTACGGCCCTTTTTCGGAAGATCTTCTTAAAGCTTCAAATATTATGGGTGGGATGAAGAAAGACCGTGATGGAGAGACGGGGCAGGTATGTGATGCCGTATACAAAAAGAATGCTGAAGGTGTCCTGGAAAGAATAGTTGATGCCACAAGGCTTACCGAGGAAGAAAAGAAAGAGCTTATTCCTTGCGGAAGAGCTATGGTCGTGAAATGGGGAGCAAGGGGGAGGTTCCTTGCCTGCTCCGGTTTTCCGATATGCAAGAATACGAAATCCATGGATGGCGAAGAGCAAAAAGAAGAAATTACCAATATGATGTGTGATGCCAAGTATTTAAAGACAGATGCCGGTTTGGTAAGAGTTACAAAAAAAACTCCGGTACCTGAAGGACAGGACAGTAATGTGATAGATTGTGGAGGCAGAATGGTTACAAAATTCAGCCGTTTCGGCAAATTTATGGCCTGTGAAAAATATCCTGAATGTAAGAATACCAAGAGTATCGGAATAGGCATTAAATGTCCTAAGCCTGATTGCGGCGGCGATGTTATTATGAGAAAAGGGAAAAAAGGAACATTTTTTGGTTGTTCTAACTATCCGGATTGTGATTTTATATCCAATCTAAAGCCGCTTGACAGAAAATGCCCGAAATGCGGCTATGCTGTCATGGCGAAATTTAAAGAAAACTTCAGATGTCTGAACAAAGAATGCAAACATGAAGAAGAGAATGCGGCAGCTAATTGATAGGTTTTTAGAACATCTTAAGGCAGAAAAGAATTTTTCAAAAAATACTATAGTGAATTATACCGTGGATCTCAAACAGTTCTTTGAATTTTGCCGGGAAAAAGAAGATATTAAAAAAATTACCGGAATAAATATTAGGGAGTTTGTAGTAGAACTTACCCTGAAAAAATACGGCAAAGCAAGTATAGAAAGAAAACTGGCAACTCTAAAGAGTTTCTTTTTCTATCTAAAAAAAGAAAATATTGTAAAAATAGACCCTACGGAAAATGTTAGTTTTCCGAAAAAGGATAAAAAGCTTCCCCGCTTTCTTGAAGCATTGGAAATGAACAGATTCCTGGATTCTATTAAAGGGGATAAAGAGGAAGATTTCAGAGATAGAGCGATACTGGAGATGCTTTATTCCACAGGGATACGTGTAAGCGAGTTGACGGGCCTCAATATGCAAAGCGTCGATTTGACAAATAGACTGGTAAGGGTTTATGGAAAGGGAAGCAAGGAGCGGATTGTACCAATAGGAGATAAGGCAAAAGAAGCGCTAAGCGCTTATCTGAGCAAAAAGGCAGTTGATTCCGAGGAATTATTTCTCAACCATAAAAAAAAGCGGCTTGATACAAGGACTGTCCGGCATATTCTTGATAAATGGTCTAAGTCCTCAAAACTCGGAAAGCATATAAGTCCTCATTCTATAAGGCATAGTTTTGCAACTCATCTTTTAGATGCCGGAGCGGATTTAAGAAGCGTGCAGGAATTACTTGGCCATGCAAGTTTATCAACGACTCAGATTTATACGCATGTAACCAGGGAGAAGCTAAAAAGTGTCTATGATAAAGCGCACCCTCGCGCTTAGGCGCGAGGAAATTCGAAAACTCGAAATTCGAAACAAATTCTAAAAAGAAAAAGAGATAAAAAGGTGAAAAAAGATGAGATATTTTTTAGAATTTGGAAGTTTGTCAGTTTTGTTTCGAGTTTCGAATTTAGTGCTTCGAGTTTGTATTTAAAGGGGGTTTTTAAATGGAAAAATTAATCGCAAAAGCAGATGTACTTGTAGAGGCTCTTCCCTATATCCGGAAGTTTTTTGGAAAGACTTTTGTTATAAAATTCGGCGGTAAAGCAATGGTGGAGGCGGCGTTTAAGGACTCTGTTGTCGAGGATATTGCGCTTCTTAAATATATCGGAGTGAATACGATAGTAGTTCACGGCGGAGGGCCTGAGATCTCCGCTGCTATGGAAAAACTGGGAAAGAAACCGAGTTTTATAAACGGCCTAAGGGTTACCGATAAAGAAACCATGGAAATTGTAGAACAGGTGCTTCTCGGCAAGGTGAATAAAGAAATAGTTGCTTTATTTAATAAGCATTACGGAAAAGTAGAAGGACTTTCCGGTAAGAAGGGTAATCTTATTACGGCAAAGCAGATGAATAAAAAATTGGGTTTTGTCGGGGAAGTTCTGCATATTGACCTGTCGATTTTGGAAAAAAAGAGGGATTATATTCATGTAATTGCCCCTATCGGGAAAGGAAAAGACGGACATACCTATAATATTAATGCTGATGACGCAGCTTCGGAGATTGCCATTGCCGCAAAAGCGGAAAAACTACTATTGTTGACGGATGTTAAAGGTGTTTTGGACAGTTCTAAGAAACTTATCTCCAGCATTCATGTGTCAGAGGTCTCAAAAATGGTGAAAGACGGCACCTTGACCGGCGGAATGATTCCAAAAGTAACCGGCGCCGCTGAAGCAGTAAAAAAGGGAGTAAAGAAAGTCCATATCATAAACGGGAATATAAGGCATTCTTTGCTTCTGGAAATATTCACAGATAAAGGTGTCGGAACAGAGATACGTTAGACTTAAAAAATAACGAGGGAAATTAGTATGATAGAAAAAATACAATATTTTAAGAGTGGCGGGTTTAATCTTGCCGGAGTTATGCATCTGCCGAAGCCGAGGCAAAAAAAAGCCCCTCTGGTGGTTATGAATCACGGTTTTACCGGGAACAAGTCGGAAACACATTATATGTTTACTAAACTTGCACGGGCTCTGGCTGAAAATGGTATTGCGGCTTTCAGATTTGATTGTTTTGCGAGCGGAGATTCCGAAGGAGAATATAAGGATACTAATTTCTATAGGGATATTTCGGATGCGAAAAATGCCGTTGTTTTTGCAAAGTCTTTTAAAAGAATAGACAAAAAAAGAGTCGGATTGTTTGGAATGAGCAAAGGCGGATATATTAGCGCTATTTTGTGCGGAGAATGCAAGGGAATAAAGGCCGCAGGGCTTATGTGCGCTCCGGCAGATTTTCCGAAGTTATGGGATACTCGTCTTGGAAAAAATTACAAACAAAATAAAATATTTGATTACAGCGGACTGAGCATTGGTAAAGTATTTACGGAGGCGCTCTATTCGCTTGGAAACAAAAATCTTGAAAGTATAGCCGGATTTAAAAACCCGCTGTTAATAGTTCATGGTACAAAAGACACTGTTGTTGAGGTGTCAGATGCAAAAGTGTATTATAAAATTTCAGGTTCCAAGAAGAAAAAACTTGTACTGGTTAAAGGCAGTGACCATGGTTTTAGCAGTATAAAATGGGAAAAGCGGCTTATAGCGTTGACCGTAAAACATTTTAAGGAGAATCTGTAAAAAACAGGTTCTAGGTTTCGCCGCAAAGCGTTGGTGATTTTGCTGCCGCTCAAGCTGGGTCCTGGAGGAGTTTTGAATATAATAATAACACTCTAATATAAGACGTTATGGACCTTGTGGACGAGTTTAAGAGGAGCTTTTATGAAGAACGAACAAATAATAGCTGAAGAAAAAGATTATATCTTCCAGACCTATACTCGTTTTCCTTTTGTTATAACGAAAGGAAAGGGGATGAAGGTTATTGATAATAACGGGAAGGAATATTTGGATTTTCTGGGGGGTATTGCTGTGGATGTCCTGGGTCATTGTCATCCAAAGGTGACTTCTGCGATAAGAAAGCAGGTCAATAAATTAGTTCATATCTCCAACTTGTATTACACTATTCCGCAGATAAAACTTGCAAAACTTGTGTGCAAGCTTTCCGGGCTGGATAAGTGTTTCTTCGCGAATTCCGGAGCGGAGGCAAATGAGGCGGCGATAAAACTTGCGAGGAAATACGCGAAAGAGAAGCTGGGGGCGGAAAAATATGAGATCCTTACGATGAAGGGATCCTTCCATGGACGTACCATGGCGACTCTGTCGGCTACGGGACAGGAAAAGATCCAGAAAGGGTTTGAACCTCTATTGGACGGGTTTAAATACGCGGAGTACGGTAATCTTGATTCACTCAAGAGCCTGATTTCCGATAAAACCTGCGCTGTCTTTCTTGAGCCGATACAGGGAGAGGGCGGGGTTAAAGTTCCTTCCGCCGAATATCTTAAAAAGGTAAGAGAAGTTTGTGATGAGAAAAATATTGTACTCATTCTTGATGAGATCCAGACAGGGATAGGACGGACAGGTAATTTCTTTGCGTATCAGGGCTTTGGCATAAAACCGGACATTGTGACTCTTGCAAAAGGTATCGGCGGCGGACTGCCTCTTGGAATCATGGCTGCAAATGATAAAGTCGCTTCAAGTTTTTCAGCGGGGAGTCATGGTTCAACCTTTGGCGGAGGGCCTGTTGTTTGCGCGGCCGGACTTGCGGTTTTGGAAGCCATTATTAAGGAAAAACTTGCAAAAAATGCTGCAGATACGGGCGCTTATTTTATTGAAAAGTTAAAAGAATTGGTGGTAAAATATAGCTCAATTATAAAAGAAGCCAGAGGAACAGGTCTTATGATAGGCCTTGAGTTAAATGTTCCCGGCAAGGGGTTTGTAGTGAAAATGGCAGAAAAAGGTTTTCTTATAAACTGCACCGCAGAAAAAGTGCTGAGATTTTTACCACCATTAATTGTCACTAGAAGACAAGTAGATAAGCTTGTGTCTGCTTTGGATGAACTCTTAAGAGACACGAAGTTCTAATTTTCCGGAGGAAATACCCATGAATTTAAAAATTAAAGATTTTCTAGCTATTACAGATTTAAATAAAGAAGAGCTTGTTTTTGTTCTAAAGACCGCCAAAGATTTTAAAAGCGGGAAGCTCAAAGAAAGGGTTTTGACTGGTAAATCGGTGGCTATGATATTTGAAAAACCATCGACGCGCACCCGTCTTTCCTTTCAGACTGCTATCTATGAGCTCGGGGGACAACCTATTAATTTAAATTCGAGCGAGATACAGCTTTCGCGTGGTGAAACGGTGCCTGACACGGCGAAGGTGCTAAGCCGTTATGTGCAGGCCATTACGCTCCGTACCTTTGAGCATAGCAGGGTTGTAGAGCTTGCAAAATACGCATCTGTGCCGGTAATTAACGCTCTTTCCGACTATGAGCATCCGTGCCAGATCCTTGCAGATCTTCAGACCATGGAAGAAAGGAAAGGGCTTAAAGGGATAAAAGCGGCTTTTGTAGGAGATGGGGATAATAATGTAACAAATTCCTATATTTTTGGCTGTGCAATTCTGGGTATTCCTCTTACTGTTGCCTGTCCGAAAAAGTATGAACCAAAGAAAGAGGTATTGGAAGCGGCATTGACTCTATCTGAAAAAGTGGATTTAACTGTTTCGAATAATCCTGTTGACGCTATAAAAGATGCTGATGTTATCTATACTGATGTCTGGGTGAGTATGGGCATGGAAAAAGAATGTGAAGCAAGGAAGAAAGCTTTCAAAGCCTTTCAGTTAAATGAAGAGCTTATGAAAAACGCAAAGAGAAAAGATTATATTGTAATGCATTGCCTGCCTGCGCATCGCGGTGATGAAATTACCGATGCGGTTATTGACGGCTGTCATTCCGTAGTATTTGATGAAGCCGAAAACAGGAAACACGCGCAGAAAGCGGTGCTTCATCTGCTTCTAAAAGGCAGATGAAGAAACTCGAAGCTCTAAATTCGAAATTCGAAACAAGTACTAAATAGCAAAAAAAAGCTAAAAAATGAAGATGTTGAGATACTTTTATTTGTCTGTTTTTCTTTTTATCAGTTTTGTTTCGTGCTTAGAATTTAGGCGAGATGCAAAACAAAAAACATTAAGCGTAAGATAAGGAGCAAAAAATATGAAAAACACTGTTAAGAAGGTTGTCCTCGCATACTCCGGCGGTCTTGATACTTCCATTATTATCCCCTGGCTAAAGGAAAATTATCACTGCGAGGTAATCGCGTGCGCGGTCGACGTGGGGCAGGGCGAAGAGCTTTTGCCGTTAAAAAAGAAAGCTATAAAAACCGGGGCCAGTAAAATATATATAATTGACGCAAAGAAAGAATTTGTAACTGATTATATCTGGCCTTCTCTAAAGGCAAATGCTGTTTATGAAGGGAGGTACCTGCTGGGTACTTCTTTTGCCCGTCCGATTATTGCGGAGAAGATTGTGGAAATTGCTAAAAAGGAAAAAGCTGACGCTGTTTGTCATGGCGCGACCGGTAAAGGCAATGATCAGGTTCGTTTTGAACTTACTTTTAAGGCCTTAAATCCGGGTTTAAAAATAATAGCTCCCTGGCGCGAATGGGATATAAAATCGAGGGAAGAGGAAATAGAGTACGCGGAGGCCCGTGGTATTTCCGTACCTGTAACGAAGAAAAAGCCTTACAGTATGGATCGTAATTTATGGCATATAAGCTACGAAGGCGGTATTCTCGAAGATACCTGGAATGAGTTCAAAGACGATATGTTCCTTTATACCGTGTCTCCTGAGAAAGCCCCGAATAAACCGGCTTTTGTTGAGATATATTTTGAAAAAGGTATTCCCAAAAAACTAAACGGAAAAGCTTATGGTCCTGTGGAAATAATCTTTAAGTTGAATAATATTGCCGGAAAAAATGGAGTAGGGCGCATAGATATAGTCGAAAATCGTCTGGTTGGAATGAAATCCAGGGGGGTGTATGAAACTCCCGCCGGAACGGTTTTACATACGGCTTTAAGGGACCTGGAAGCTATTACTTTAGATAAGGATACTTTGCATTATAAAGAGCTTATTGCTCCGCGTTATGCGGAACTTGTTTATAACGGACAATGGTATTCTGACTTAAGGAATTCGTTTGATGCTTTTATTAATCATGCGGAACGAAATGTCACGGGTTCTGTAAAGGTAAAACTCTATAAAGGGAGCTGTCTTGCGGTGGCTCGCAAATCCGAATATTCTTTATATGATAACAATATTGCCACCTTCAGTAAGGATGAGATATATAACCAGAAAGACGCAGAGGGTTTTATTAATCTCTTCGGACTTTCAACAAAAGTTCAGGGAATACTCAAGAGAGCGAAGAAGCTAAAGTAAAGCGGAGGCTTGGAAGGCTGATTTGCCTTTTGTGCCAACTCATTCCTGAAAACTACCATAAACATTATGTTTCTTATAGTTA